>JANMTH010000574.1:0-4976 GCA_031390305.1 Thermoflexaceae bacterium | reverse complement strand
GATGTCGTGCACGTCTCCCCGCACCGTCGCGAGCACGATCTTCCCCTTGCCCGAGCCATCCGTCTTCTCCATGTGCGGCTCCAGGTACGCCACCGCCGTCTTCATCGTCTCCGCGCTCTGGAGGACGAACGGGAGCTGCATCTTCCCCGAACCGAAGAGCTCACCGACCTCGCGCATCCCCTCCAACAGGTGCTGGTTGATGATCGTCAGCGCGTCCATCGTCTCCAACGCGTCGTCCAGGTCGGCGTCTATCCCGCGCCGGTCGCCATCCACGATCCGCTGGCGAAGGCGCTCGTCCACGGGCAGCGTCGATCGGTCGACCTTCACGGCCTTCTCCGCTTCAACCCCCTCGAAGAGGCCGAGGAAGTGCGTCAGCGGGTCGTAGTCCTCCCGGCGCCTGTCGTAGATCAGGTCGAGCGCCGTCGCCAGCTGCTCCTCCGGAATCCGGTTGAGCGGCACGATCTGCTTCGCGTTCACGATCGCCGCATCCAGCCCCGCTTCGATAGCCTCGTGCAGGAAGACCGTGTTCAGCACCCGCCGGGCAACCGTCTTCAGGCCGAACGAGACGTTCGAGACGCCAAGCACCGTGTTCACGCCCGGTAGCTCCACCTTCACCCGCCGGATAGCCTCCAGCGTCTCCATCGCGTCCTTGCGCAGGTCCTCCTGCCCGCCCGAAAGCGGGAACGTGAGCATGTCGAAGAGCAGGTCCGATGGCTCCAACCCGTAACGCCCCACCGCGATCTCGTAGATCCGGTGGGCGACACGCAGCTTCCACTCCGCCGTCCGCGCCTGTCCCTCTTCGTCGATCACGAGGGCGATAGCGGCCGCCCCATGGCGCCGAATCAGCGGCATCAGCCGCGTGATCTTCCGTTCCCCGTCTTCCAGGTTGATCGAGTTGATGATCGCCTTGCCACCGTAGAGCTTCAGCGCTGTCTCAATCACCGGCAGCTCCGTCGAATCGAACACCAACGGCAGCGTCGATTGCGTTCGCAGCACGCCCGCCAGCGCCTCCATATCGGGTGCGCCGTTGCGGCCGACGAAGTCGACGCTCACATCGAGCACATGCGCGCCCTCGGCCGTCTGTTCACGAGCCAGCGCCACCATCCCATCGAGGTCGCCAGCCAGTAGCAGGTCCCGGAACGCCCGCGAGCCCGTCGCGTTCAGCCGTTCCCCGATGACGAGGAACGACGTGTCCTGGCGGAACGGCACCGAGGTGTAGAGCGAAGAGCTCGATGGCTCAAGGGCCGGCGTCCGTCGCTTCGGTGCCCGCCGGCCGATCGCCGCAATCGCCGCCTCGAACATCGCCGGTGTCGTGCCGCAGCAGCCGCCCGCGATGTTCGCCCCGAATTCATCGACGAAGATCCGGTGGTAACGGGCGAAATCCTCCGGCGTCAGCCGGTAGCAGGCCTGCCCGTCCACCACTTCCGGCATCCCCGCGTTCGGCGCCACGAAGATCGGACGCCGGCAATGCTCCGCCAGGTACCGCACATGCTCGACCATTCCGTCTGGCCCGAGCGAGCAGTTCACCCCGATCACATCGACCACGTCCAGCGCCTCGAGCGCGGTCAGCGCCGCCGCGATATCCGAACCGAGGAGCATCGTCCCGGTCGTCTCGATCGTCACGCTCACGATCACCGGAATGCGCACCCCCATCTCCGCGAAGACGTCGGCACACGCCGCCAGCGCCGCCTTCGTCTGGAGCAAGTCCTGGCAGGTCTCCACTTTCAGGACATCGATCCCGCCCTCGATCAGCCCGCTCACCTGCTCCCGGTAGCTCCGGACGAGTTCGTCCCAGGCGATGTGGCCCAGAGATGGCAGCTTCGTCCCCGGCCCGTTTGTGCCAAAGCTGTACCGCGGCCACTCAGGCGTCGAAAACTCGTCCCGCACCTTATTGATCACCTGCGCCGCAAGCCGGTTCAGCTCACGTGTCCTGTCGGCCAGCCCAAACTCGGCCAGGACCACATCGTTCGCCCCAAACGAGCACGAATCCACGGCGTCGGCTCCGGCCTCGTAGAACATCCGGAAGACGCGCTGGAGGATCTCCGGGTTGGCCACGTTCAGCCACTCCGGGCAGTCCTGGTGGGCCTCCTCTCGCGCCGTCCCAGGGAAGGCGACAAAGTCATCGGCCGTCAGGTTGAACGAAAGCAACGTCGAGCCGATAGGCCCGGCGGTGAAGAGAACACGGTCGCGAAGCCGCGCGAGGAAGGGGTGATCGGGTGCTGTATACATGGGACACGTCCAGCGTACAGGGTCGTCCCCCGGAACGGCATCGGGGTCAGCCCGCTGGCGCCGCCCGCAACTCAACCACCTCACCCGGCTTCGCCCTCTCGATCCGCGCGAGGAGCGCCGGGACGAGCTCCAGGAGGTCGCCAAGCCGGTTCGAACGCGCGCTGAGGACGATCACGGCGATCCGGTAGTCCGCAACGCGATTCTGCCGTGGCAGATTCCTGTCAGTGGTGACCAGCACATCGAACTCGTCCTGCGCGCGGAAGAGTAATCGGCCGTCGGCCATTCCGGACCATCGTTGTTGCTGAACGGTGCGGACGAAGTGGCTGCCGAGTTCACGCCCCAGACGCCGGTCGACACATTCGTCAATCAGGACGCGCATGCAGCTCGACCAGCGCGCACCCGGCTTCGGCGATCACCGCGAGGGCGCTCTCGCGGCTTACCGATGGGAAGCCATCGAAGAACTCCTCGATCGGGTCGCCCGCGGCGAGGTACTCGAACAGCGTCTTCACCGGCACCCGCGTGCCCGCGAACACGGGCGTCCCCGACATCACTTCCGGATCGACGCTCACGATGGATTGGACCGAGACAGGTGTGGCCATAACGCTTGCCAGTATAGCCGCTGTGGCCGCCGTGGTTCTGTATAATCGACCCATGGTGCTCTCCGCCCCACCCCGTCCCCGTCTCGACCTGATCCCGGTCCTCGAATCCGGAGACCACCTGACGCCCGCCGAGTTCCAGCGCCGCTACGAACTGCGACCCGACATCAGGCATGCCGAACTCATCGACGGAGTTGTCTACGTGGCTTCACCAGTCCGTTTCACCCACCACGGAACACCCCACGGCTACCTGATCCAGCAACTTGCTCAGCACGACCTCGCCCACCGCGGCATTGTTCATGGCGACAACGCCACCGTCCGCTTCCCCGATGGCTCCGAAGTCCAGCCCGACGGCACCTTCGCAAGACGCCGAAGCATGGCGGTGGCTCACGCATCCGGGACGGGTACGTTTACGGCGCCCCCGAACTTTGCGCCGAAGTAGCCGCCAGCTCCGTCAGCTACGACCTCTACGAGAAGAAGGAGCTCTATCGCCGCGCTGGCGTACAGGAGTACATCGTCTGGCGGATCGAGGACGAGGCAATCGACTGGTGGGAACTCCACCATGGCGAGTACGTCCCGATTCCTGCTGCAGCGGACGGCACGATCGAAAGCCGCGTCTTCCCCGGCTTCGCCCTCCACCCGAACGATCTCGTTGAAGCGCTCAGCCAGGCGCTCGAAGACGAGCTGGACGACGATTAAGCCGCCTCGGACCTCGGACCTCGGACCTCGGACCTAAAACGGCAACCCCTTGAGCCCGTACAGCGTCCGCGCATAGCTCGCTCGCCCCAGGTGGCCGTTCCCGTGTCCGATTAACCCGTGCCCCATCGCCTCCATCCGGGGCACCTCGCCCCACGGCCGGATCGTTTGTACGGTCGCCAGGTACTCCATGCTCATCCCGGCCACCCGCGGCACGATCGCCTCCGCCACCGCCCGCGTGTACTCCTTGAACTCGCCTGGTGCCGGGAAGCGCATCGAGTAGGCGTCGTCCGGGTCCTGGCCCGTCCCCTGGTCCACCTTCGGCAGCCCCCAACGCTCGTGGAAGCCGTCTCGCAGCCAAACCGGCTGCTCCCGTTCGAAGACGAAGTGGATGATGTTGTCTACCGTCCGCACCATGTGCCAGACATCCCAGCCGATAGAGTTCGTCAGCCCGCCCCGCGTGTCGCAGAGCTGCTCCACCGTCAGGTCCTCCACCGCCCAATCGCAGTAGAGCAGCAGCCGGTCCAGCAGGCTGGCGAACTGTGCTGGCATCGTCGGCGCGTTCCCGAATCCGGGCAGGTTGGGCATGGTGAGTACTCCTTTGCTCTCGGACTATACCCGCGGCATTGGCAAACCGCCGCCCTCATCGCTCATCGCTCCTGTCTCCTCGCTCTCCTGTATCATCGCGGCCCAACCACATTCCGAATCGAGAGGTCCCTATCCCATGTGCTACGACATCGATGCCCGCCCACCCGCCCCGCCCATCGCCGGCGGCGCCGCCGATAGCGAGGACCTCGTCCTCACCGCCGCCGATGGCAACAAATTCGCCGCCTTCGCCGCCCGCTCCGCCAATCCCGGCGGCGCCGGTATGGTCGTCCTGCCCGATGTCCGCGGCCTCTTCGTCTTCTACGAAGAGCTTGCCCTCCGCTTCGCGGAGCAGGGCATCAACAGCGTCGCCTTCGACTACTTCGGCCGCACCGCTGGCGTCGCAAAGCGCGACGCCGACTTCGCCTTCATGCCCGAAGTGATGAAGTGCAAGCAGGAGACCGTCGCCGCCGATGTCCGCGCCTGTGTCGAGTACCTCCGTTCGCCCGCTGGCGGCTCCTGCACCTCGATCTTCACGGTCGGCTTCTGTTTTGGCGGCTCGAACTCCTGGAACCAGGCGTCGCTCGGCCACGGCCTCTCCGGCGCCATCGGTTTCTATGGCCGCCCGGGCGATGGCTTCGCCGACCAGCAGCCCGGCCCCCAGGCCCGCGCAAAAGACGCCGCCTGCCCCATCCTCGGGCTGATGGGCGGCGCCGACGCCATGATCACTGCCCCCGATATCCAGGCCTACGACGAAGCTCTCACCGCCGCCGGCGTGACGCACGAGCTCATCACCTATCCCGGCGCCCCTCACAGCTTCTTCGACCGCACGGCCGACCAGTGGAAGGATGCCTGCGACGACGCCTGGAC
>JANMTH010000570.1:0-2094 GCA_031390305.1 Thermoflexaceae bacterium | reverse complement strand
GGGATCATCGCCTTCATCCAGGGCCAGGAGTACGTCGCGACCTTCGCCTTCATCATCGCCGGCGCGAACCTCGGCTTTGTCTGGTACAACGCCCATCCCGCTCAGGTGTTCATGGGCGATACGGGGGCGCTGGCTCTCGGTTCCAGCCTGGCGGTGCTCGCGCTGATGACGGGCCAGTGGCTGCTGCTCCCGCTCATCGGCATCGTTTTCGTGATCGAGGCCCTTTCGAACATCATCCAGATCGGCTACTTCCGGATGAGCGGTGGCAAGCGGGTGTTCAAGCGTGCCCCGTTCCACATGCACCTCGAACTGAGCGGCTGGGCGGAAACGCAAGTGGTAACGCGCGCCTGGATCGTCGCTATCGCGGCAGCCATGGCCGGCGTCGCCCTCGCCCTGGCGGTGCCCGAATGAGCGGAAACGGGAGTTCGATGGCCGGCGTCCCTGAAGTGAACGGCAAGCGCGTGCTCGTCTATTCGATGGGGATCGAGGGGCACGACCTGGCCGCCTGGATGGTGGCGCACGGCGCCTACGTCGTCATTTCCGACACTCGCGACGAGGCTCAACTGGCGGCGGCCGGGGCGGCCCCCCCTGAAGGCGTCGCGGAGGTGATCTGCGACGGCCCTCTCCTCAGCCCCGATGGCTTCGACCTCGTCGCCGTCTCCCAATCGGTCTTGCGCCACCAGCCCGAAATGGCCCGTGCACGGGAGCTCGGCATCCCCATCACCTCACAGATGCGGCTCTTCCTCCAGCTCTGCCCCGGCCGCGTGCTCGGGATCACGGGATCGAGCGGCAAATCGACGACGACGGCGCTGGTGGGAGCGATGGCCGCCGCCGCCGGCATCGACCACATCGTCGGCGGCAACATCGGTCAGGCATTGCTCGCCAAGCTCGGCGAGATCCGGCGGGAGACGACCGTGGTCCTGGAGATAAGCCACACGCAGCTGCAGTACACGGAGCGTTCCCCGGCCATCGCCGCGATCACGAACGTAACGCCGAACCATCTCGACCAGTTCAGCTGGGAGGAGTACGCGGGGCTCAAGCGCAACATCCTCATTCATCAGCACGCGGGCGACATCGCGGTGCTCAATATGGACGACACGACGAGCCGGGGCATGGTGCCGGACGTACGTTCGCGGCTCTTGCGGACATCGATCCACGGCGAAGTGAGCGGGGACGGCGCATGGCTCGACCGCGGGGTCATCGCGGCGCGCGTGGGCAAACACGCCGTCGACCTTGCCGACCGTTCACAGGTCAAGGTCCGCGGCGACCACAACATCGCGAACGTCGTGATGGCCTCGGCGGTCGCGATGGCGGCGGGTTGGCCGGCGAAAGCGATTGCGGCCGCGGCACGGGAGTTCCGCGGGCTGCCTCACCGGCTCGAAGTGGTGGGCGAAGCGCTGGGCGCCACCTGGATCAACGACAGTATCGCTACCAGCCCCGAGCGGACGATGGCCGGGCTACGGGCCTTCAGCGAGCCGGTCGTCCTGCTTCTCGGCGGGCGGGAGAAGAACCTCCCACTTGATGGCCTGCGATCGTTGGCGGCCGAACGTTGCCGCGCGGTGGTCTGCTTCGGCGAGTCGCGCAACCTCTTCTGCGACGCGTTGGCGCCGGTGGTGAAGCGGCGCGTCTGCGTGGAAACGCTCGCCGAGGCCGTCGCGGCCGCCAGCGGACTGGTGCAGCCGGGCGATGTGGCCCTCCTCTCCCCGGCGGGAACGAGCTTCGACGCCTTCCCTACCTTCGAGCACCGTGGCGAAGCGTTCCGCGCGCTTGTGGGAGCGCTCCCGGGCTTCACTGGCCGGGAGGTGTCGCCATAGCCGCACTTCCGTATACCACGATGCGGCCGCCGGGCCACCCCGACTATGCGCTCCTGGCGTTGACGGCGGTGCTGACGATCATCGGCCTCGTGGCTGTGTACAGCGCCAGCTTCGTCATCGGCCTGGCACGCTTCAGCGACCCCCAGCACTACATTCTGCGGCAGGGGCCGTGGGCCGTCCTCGGCGGAATTCTGCTGCTCATCGGGATGAAGACACCGTACCCGCTCTACCGGAAGTACGCCGTCCCATTGATGCTGGCGACGCTCTTCACGCTCGGCGC
>JANMTH010000558.1:0-2607 GCA_031390305.1 Thermoflexaceae bacterium | reverse complement strand
GCGTCTCCAGGCCGAGGGTGGTGGTGGCGTACGCCTTCCAGGCGTCAACGTCTTTGGCGGCGATGCCGAGGTATCCAAGCTGTGTCACGGCGGTCATTTTGCGGCCCTCCTGAGGTGTTCTCCGATCCTACGCTACCGGCGTCAACAACTCTCGCAACAAGCGACAATTAGCGGAAGATCGCCGCTACCGGCAGAGAGAAGCCATCCACGGTGAAGCCCGCGTCATCGCTCGAAAGGATCCCGGTCATATCGACGGTCCGCGGTTCGGCGCCCCGGCGGTGGACGGTGACGAGCTTCAGCCGCGGACGTACCTCCCAGACCCGTTGCGCGCCCGCTCCGAAGTATTCCGCGATCTTCATGGCCACGTCGCTCTCGGTGTTCGAAGGCGAAATCACTTCGACGGCCAGCGTCGGCGCCCCATCCAGGTAGCCGAATTCGGGAAGCTCAAGGCCCGCCAGCTGTTCGTACGAGATGAACGCGGCATCCACTCCGCGCACCGTGTCGGGGTCGCTCGCGAGCCGGAACCCCGCCTCGCCGACGACTTCTCCAAGCCGATGCTCCGTGGCGAAACGCTCCACGCCTGCGGCGACCCTGAGCGCCCATTTTCCATGACTCGTCCCCGGAGGTGGCATAGTGACGACCTTTCCGCGCACAAGCTCCGTGACGACGCCCGGCGGGTCCTCCATCAGGAAGAACTCCTCGGCGGTCATCAGCTTCTCGGCCGTTGGCGTTGTCATGCCACCAGTATAGCGAAGTTCAATCGCCCCAGACGCGGTCCAGGTCTTCGCCGGTGATATCGAAGACAGACGGCCCATCGGGCAGCGGCAACGCTTCATCGAGCAGCCATTGGGGCAGCCGATCGTCTTCGCGGTCGAAGCCGGCCCGCCTGTTAAACTCTCGTTCGGCGTCGATCCCCGCCCGCGCCATCTTCAGGACCGTCTCGTCGTTCCAGTCCACGTCGTAGCGGTGCCCGACGAACGTCGCCATGTCGCCCGGGAGGGCGTTCGAGAACTGGCAGATGCCGACCGAGTCGATGGCCATCATCACGAGCTGTTCGTGGCGGCTCTGCTTGATCAGCGTCTCCGTCGTGGCGCCGCGGGCCGTCACCATCCCGGCCGTGTGGTCCGCCCCCTGGGGGCTGGTGCTGTAGGTCACGCCCATCCCTTTCAGCGTCCGCGGCTCCCACGCTGGAAGGCCCTGGCCCTTCACCACGGGTACGCGGTCGATCCCGTAGGTCCTGGCGACGTGCGCCGTCCCGTTGCCGATGATCCGCCCCAGCGGTGTGCCCGCTCGAATCTCCTCCAGGAGCGCTTTCGTCCCTTCCCAATCGCCCCAGGCGAGGACGCCCGCCTCCATCGCCACGCCGATAGCGTTCCCCACCTCGATGGTGTCGAGCCCGATGTCGTCGCACAGCCGGTCCAGCTCGGCGACCGCATCGGCCGGGCCGATCTCCAGGTTCGAACCGAGGAGGGCGATCGATTCGAATTCGAAGGCTGTCGTCACGTGATTCCCGGCCGCGTCGTTGAAGAGGATCGCGCACTTGATGATGCAGCCCGCCATGCAGGGCAACATCTTGCCACCGCGGCTCTTGCCCAGCTCTTCGATCATCTGCCCGCTGATCCCGTCCGCCCCGTCCCAGCGGCCGATACGGTGGTTGCGCGTGGGCATCGATTGGACGTTTTCGCGGTTCACGAACTTGACGACGCCCGCCGTGCCCGTCTTGCTCAGGTTATGCGTCCGTGGGTCTTCCAACACGACCTTGCTGAACTTCACGACCTCTGTCTTGAAGGCGTCCTTGCGATCGCCCGTGAGCACGCGCGGCGCGCCACCGTCATCGACGACGATCGCCTTCAGGCCCTTGGCGCCCATCACGCCGCCGGGGCCGCCCCGCGCCGCGTGCCGTGTCGGCCGTCCCTCCGGGTCGGTCACGGCGACTGAGGCGGATGCCAGACGATGCTCGCCAGCCGGGCCGATCGTCGCGGCCGCCCGGGTCATCAGCGCTTCGCCCACCAGCTCACGGTGGAGGTCGTAGTTCGAACGGCCGGCGAGCGCCGCGGCGCTCGAAAGGCGGACGCCCGCGGACTCGATATCCAGCCGTTGCCAGCCCTCGCCGCTGGCGCCAGTCACCACCAGCGCCTTGATCCCGAGACGCGCCAGCCGGTGTCCGAGCTGTCCACCGACGTTCGCCTCCTTCGTCCCGCCCGTAAGCGGGCTCTTGAAGACGAAGCTCGTCCGCCCGCTCGTCGTCACCGCCGTCCCGCCAAGGAGGCCCGTCGTAATGAACAGCGCCGCCCCCGGGGAGAGCGGGTGGATACGCGCGTCCGTCTCATCCACCAGCATCCGCGCGCCGAGCGCCCGTCCGCCGAGGAAGCGATAGGCGGCGGGCGCACGCTCTTCCGTAATGCTCTTCGTCGTCATATCGACGCGAACGATGCGGTCGACTTCCATAGGGCGTCTCCCAGCGTTGGTTACGTAACCGTTGAATCCTACATGAACGGCTGGGTACAGGCGGGCTCACGAAGCCGGTGTTGCTCCTCCCGCCTAAGCCCTTCTGCCCACTAAGCTATCTACATGCCCCCACGCGCCATCTTCTTCGATATGGACGAC
>JANMTH010000551.1:0-5456 GCA_031390305.1 Thermoflexaceae bacterium | reverse complement strand
CGGGGTCGGCTTCTCCACCTCCACCTCCACCTCCACCGCCGCCACCGGCCGGGCCACCGCCGGCGGTCACGTTGACGATTACGGCGAAGAACATCGCCTTCGACCGGGCTAGCATCTCCTCGCGAACGGGCGCCACCGTTACGTTGACGTTCGTTAACAACGATGACCAAGTTCCGCACGACCTCGGGGTCAGCGTCGTGGGGGTGCCGCACACGCCAACCTGCTCGACGGTGGGCTGCGGCGGAACGATCTCGTTCACGGCGCCAGCGGCGGGGAGCTACACGTTCCAGTGCACGATCCATCCAACGATGGTGGGGTCGTTCATCGTCACGGCGTGATGGAACGGTCGCAGCGCACGAAGGGAAGGGGCCGGCGAGATGCCGGCCCCTCCGTCGTTGCCTGGCGGCGGCCGATCACTCGCTGAAGGGGTTGACGATCGTGAGGCCTTCGATCCGCTGACCGTCCTGGAGGTCTTCGCTGTAGAGCCGCGTGCAGCCAGCGGTGAGCGCGGCGGCGATGATCAGCGAGTCGTAGAAGCTGTAGCGATAGCGGTCCTGGAGGTCGAGGGCGCGCGCGTACAGCGCGGGAGTGGGCATGACCTGCCAGAGTGGCTCCAGGACTCCGCGGAGAAGCTCGCGGGCGTCCTCGGACGAGACGGCCGACCGGAGTTTCCGTGTAAGGACGTTGAGCGACTCCTGCACGACCTGGAAGCTGATGACCCCTCCTTCGACCAACATCCGCTGGACCAGGTCGCGAGCGATAGCCTTCTTGCGGCTGTCGCCTTGGGAGTTCGCGTAGACGATGGTGTTGGAGTCAATGAACTCATCGTTCATTCATCTCATCCCGCGTGAACTTCCGGCCGCCGGAACTCGCATAGCTTGCTATGCGATCGATGATGGCCATAGCGGCTTCCACTCGCGCGGCCTTCGAATAATCGTCCAACCACTTGCGGAACTCCTCGTTCAGGGTCGTGTTCTCGGCGCGGGCGCGGGCGCGAGCGGCTGCGATGTGGCGTTCATCGGCACTGAGGGTGACGTTCTTCATGGCAGGGCCTCCCCGTTACCACCGTACTCGTGTGCACGAAGTAGTGTACACGGCGGCAGTGCGCACGGGCCGCTTCACGGTGCGATTGAGAGTCTCGCGCAAGGGTGAGGGATGGGAGGCGCTCGCGCCTGCAGCCCGCCCCGCCTGCGACGCCTGTTGTCGCTTCTCCTCGGCGGCCGATAGGACAACAGGTCCTGGTCCGATTCGTCACGTGCGAGCGCAGCGCTTCCTGACGGTCGCGCTACTGAATCCGTCGCTCTAACGCCTACGCATGACTTTGAATCGCACCCCTCCGCGTCACGCCGGGCGGAACGCGGGTAGAACCTCCTCTGCGAAGCAGGCCATGTTTTCGAGATGGGCCTGGAGACGCCCGGCGTCCGGCATGCCGGCTACCCGGTCCGCATGGAGGAGCCAGGGGATGCCCACAAGGTGGTGCATACCGGCGCGCCCATAGGCACCGAGGAGATCGGTGAGCTGGGCCCTGTCTGGCGTGGCGCCGAAGCCGGCCCAGAGCATAGAAACGACGAGGTCGTCCGGGTTGCGGCCGGCCTTTTCCATGAGGGCGCGGACCTGGATCACCTCGGCCGCCACCTCTTCGGGCGACGAGGTGATCGTGTGGTAGCCGCTGCCGTAACGGGCCACGCGGCGCATGGCGGCTGGCGTCTTGCCGCCCACCCAGATCGGAATGTGGGGTTTCTGAACGGGGAGCGGGTTCGCGCCGACGTTTTCGTAGCTCACCCATCGGCCCTTGAAGCTGCTCGGCCCCTGCTGGGTCCAGAGGTTCACACAGACGGCCATCCACTCGTCGGTCACGCTCCCCCGGTTGGGGTAGAGCGGGCCGATGCCCAGAGCCTCGAACTCCTCCGCCATCCAGCCCGCGCCGATGCCGAGGACGACACGGCCGTGGGAGATGCAGTCGATGGTCGAAAGCTCCTTGGCCAGCACGAGCGGATTGCGATACGGCACCACGAGGACGCTCGTCCCGAGCTGGACGCGGCTCGTACGCGCTGCGATGGCCGCCAGGAGCGTCAGCGGATCGTAGATGAACTGATCGACCCGGAAGGGCGAGGCCCCGGTGGCGTTGTAAGGGTACTTTGAGACGACGCCGGAGGGCATAACGACATGGTCGTGAACCCAGACGGAGTCGAAGCCGAGCCGTTCGGCCTCCTCTGCCACCTCCAGGCAGCCATCGACGCCGGGCTCTTCGCCAAACGTCCCAAAGTTCCCTGTGAGCACGCCGAACCGCATGACCCGCCTCCAAATCGGACTGGTTGGCCGGGAGTATAGCCCCGAGCCGGGCGCCGCGCGGAGGCGGGCCGCGAGACCACGGTGTCAGCCGCTCCCGCCTGGGGCCCCGGTAGCCCATAATCGCGGAACGACAGGAGGCAGCCCATGGTCACAATCGTTGGCAACGTCAAGCCGGAAGACGACTACACCCACCCACTCGGCCCGGAAGAGAACTTCAACGAGTCGGTCTACTTCAACTTCTTCGACCGGGAGAAGCAGATGGGCGGCTTTGTCCGCATCGGCAACCGGGCGAACGAAGGGCACGCGGAGATGACGGTTATCGTCTACCTGCCGGACGGTTCGGCGCTGTTCAACTACAAGCGGCCGAAGATCAGTTCGAACGACGGCTGGGACGCGGGCGGCCTGATGGTCGAAGTCCTGGTGCCCGGCGAGAAGATCCGGACGACGTATGAGGGCTCCGTGGTCTACTTGAAGGACCCGCGCGAGATGCGCGAGCCAGGCGACGCCTTCAAGAACAACCCGCACCGCAAGCTGAAGCTGAACATCGTGCACGACGGGGTCGGACCTATGTATGGCCACGTGGCGGACGAGCATTCGAAGAACGACTTCGCGCGCGCTCACTACGAACAGCACATGGCGATTAGCGGCACGATCCAGGTGGATGACGAGACTCCCTTCGAAGTGAAGGGGCACGGCCTGCGCGACCATTCGTGGGGGCCGAGGTACTGGCAGTCGACACCGTCGTACCGCTGGATAACGGGGAACTACGGCGACGACATGGGGATGGTGATCTCCGTGGTCGGGGACCGTGTCGGCGGCGTCTTCCACAAGGGTCAGGAGCTCATCCAGATCAAGGATGTGAAGCTGGAGACGGGCTACGAAGGCGACACGAACTACCACTCGACGCTGAAGGCGCGGGTGACGCTGGCGAACGGCGAGGAGCACCTCGTCGAGGGACGGGTGAAGGGCTTCATCCCGCTGCGGAACCGGCGCGGGGGCGCGCTCACGCACATCGGCGAAGGGATGACGGAGTACACGCTGGACGGCACGCGGGTCGGCTATGGGCTGAGCGAGTACCTGGACCAGGGCTGAGCGGGGAAACGCAAAGGGCCAAAGAAACAAAGTCGACGGCGAGGGAGGACTCTCGATTCTCGTCCCGAGTCCTTTGCGTCTTTGATTCTTTGCGTTAAACCGTCGTCAGCCGACTTTCTCGACGCCCTGGAGGGCGGGAATCTCAGGGTCGAGGACGTAGCGGATCTGGGGCATGGTGATGTCGGTGACGGCGCAGGAGGCGGAGACGGGCCACCAGGCGTCGGCGCCGGCGACTCCCCAGGCGGCCGGGTCGAAGGTCGAGAGCTGTGGCTTGCCGCGGTCGGCTTTGTGGAAGACGTAGTCTGGGTCGACCTGGACGATGCGATTAATCGTCTCGCCATTGCGCTCTACGCGGGCGAGGTTGAGGGCGGCGAGGTAGAGGATATCGCTCCCACTGATCGGCTGGGGATCGTTGAGGGCGACTTCGAGAATGAGCTTGCCGGCCACGGAGACCGTGCCCGTAACGCGGTCGTAGCCGCGCTTGAGGCGAACATCGGCGACCTCGACGGCGTAGCCCCAGCGCTTTCGAAGCTCGTCGGCGGCGGCCAGGGTATCGACGTAGCAACGGGGGACGAAGCCGCGGGGCCGGGCGCCAGCGCGGCAGCCGACACGCACCTCGGCGAGGGTGAACGGGCCAACCGAGGATTCGGGAACGTGAGTGACGTTGAAGACGAGCGTTGGTGGGATCGTGGGGTGGAGGGCGGGCGGGATGAGGCTGACGATCGCCTCCTGGCGGATTTCGTACATGAGCTGGAGCACGGCGGCGCCCTTGAGTTCCCATGTGGGGGTGTCGAAGCCGTGCATCAGGGGCGCGGCCGCTACGAGCGAGGAGACATCGCGCGTTCCGTAGAGCGGCATCAGACGCCACCGGCGGCGGCGGCGGCGCCAACCTTCGAATCGGCGAAGGCGGGCATCACCTCTTTGGCGAAGAGCCGGAGGCTGGCGAGGACCTGATCCTGGGGCACGGTTTCGACGGCGTTGAGGAGGAAGTTGATACGGTCCACGCCGACAGACTCCCAGTTCTTGATCGCCCTGATGCAGCGGTCGGGGTTGCCGATGACGAGGCCCTCGGGCACGCCACCCCCTTCCGCCGGGCTGGTGGATTCGCGGCGAAGGGCGGGGAGCAGGCCGAGATTGGGATAGGAGCGGCTGGGGTAGGCCTGGCGGGCGGCGAGGAGCTGTTCGGCGAGGTAGTTGAAGGTTCCGGAGACGCGGAGGCCCGTCTTCGAGCCGAACTCGTCGTCTTCGTGGCAGAAGAGGAAGTTGACGGTGTTCACCTGCTCGTTGACGACGGCGCCGACGGGATCGCAGTACTTGATGCGGCGGCGGTACTCGGCGATCTTCGTCTCCTGTTCAGCGAAGCCGCCGAAGGTGAGGCCGAGGCTGCCCATGCCGCGGTCGGCGGCGTCCAGCTCCGTACCGGGGCTGGTGACAGCCACCCACATCGGCGGATGGGGCTTCTGGAGGGGCTTGGGGAGGATGGCGCGTTCGGGCATGCTGAAGCACTCGCCTTCGTAGCCGAAGCGCTCCTGCATCCACATCTTGGGGATGACGCGGGTGATCTCGTCCCAGGTCTTCTTCGTGGAATCGGGGTCGACGCCGAAACCGCCGAGTTCCGTCCAGGTGGCGGAACGGCCGGTGCCGAATTCGAGCCGCCCATGAGAGAGGATATCGAGGACGGCGGCCTGTTCGGCCATCTTGATCGGGTGGGTGAATTCGGGGACGCAGACGACGATCCCACGGCCGACACGAATCTGCTTCGTGATCATGGCGCAGGCGGTGAGGAAGAGCTCGGGAGCGGAGCAGTGAGAATACTCCTCGAGGAAGTGGTGTTCGACGGCCCAGACCTGGTCGAAGCCGAGTTCGTCGGCGAGCTTCACCTGCTCGAGGGCATTGTCGTAGACCTTGACCTCGTTTTCTGCCCAGGGCCTTGGGACGGAGAGTTCGTAGAAGATGCCGAACTTCATGGGACACCTCGGTTGTTAGCGTGGGGCGAATCTACCACAGACGGGGGTGGCGCGTGTCCCGCCGCGGCGATACATCGGCAATGGCAGCTCTCTGCCTCCGTCGAT
>JANMTH010000540.1:0-4736 GCA_031390305.1 Thermoflexaceae bacterium | reverse complement strand
CCGCCGAGGAAGCGATAGGCGGCGGGCGCACGCTCTTCCGTAATGCTCTTCGTCGTCATATCGACGCGAACGATGCGGTCGACTTCCATGGGGCGTCTCCCAGCGTTGGTTACGTAACCATGAATCCTACATGAACGGCCGGGTACAGGCGGGGTCAGGAAGCCGCCGCCTCTCCCCCTCCCGCCTAACCCCTCCTGCCCACTAAGCTATCTACATGCCCCCACGCGCCATCTTCTTCGATATGGACGACACCCTCCTCGATACGTCGGGGAGGCTTGAAGAGTCGTGGACGATCGTCTGCGACGACGCCGCCCGCGCCCTCGATTGCGAAGCGCCGTTCCTCCGCGAGATCTTCCGGCGGGAGTTCGAGGAGTTCTGGCGCGACGAGGCCGCCGTCGAGCACTGGCGCGTGCGCCTCAACGAGGCCCGCGTTCATGTCGTCACGCTCGCCCTTCAGCGCGCAGGGCTCGATACAAGCGTCGCTCAACGCATCTCCGATGGCCTCGAACACGAACGCAAGGGGCGTCAGGAGCTCTTCCACGACGCCATCGAGACGCTCGAATGGCTGCGCGGTCGTGGCTTCCGCCTCGCCCTGATCACGAACGGCCCGGCGGCCATGCAACGAGACAAGCTGGCCCGCTTCCCCTTGGAGCCGTACTTCGACACCGTCATCATCGAGGGCGTCTTCGGCGCAGGAAAGCCGGACCCGCGTGTCTTCCAGCACGCCCTGGAAGTGACGGGCGCGAAGCCCCACGAAGCATGGCACGTCGGAGACAACCTCTACGCCGACATCGGTGGCGCCCAGAAGGCCGGCGTCCACGGCGTCTGGATCCACCGCGACCGTCTCGAACTGCGAGACGACCATCCCACACGTCCGGACCGCGTCATCGCCCACCTTCACGAACTGCGGGAAGCCCTCGGCCCGCCCGGCTAACCTCCCGGCGCGGGCCGCTCGGGTTCGGCCCAGGTGAACTCCTCGATCGGCCCGCGTGCCGCGCCGAAGTGACGTCCATAGAGAACGATCGCGACCCCTGTCACGGTACTCAGCAGGGCCGCCACCCGGAAAACGGCGGCCGGGCTCGCCTCCTGCGAAATGAATCCACCTAAGAGCGGCCCGATACCCAGACCGAGGCCGGAGAGGGCGACCGTGAGACCGATCAGCGTTCCCCGGTGCGAAGGCGGCGCGAGGTCCATGATCGCCGCATTGTAGGCCGGCACGCAGCAGACGTTGCCGATGAAAATCACCCAACCGGCGGCCGCCGCCACCCAGAGCGAACTCGCCGCCGCTGCCGTCAGCATGCCCGCCACCAGCAGCGCCTGGCCGGCGAAGAACGGAAGCGTCCGCCCGTAGCGGTCCGAAAATCGGCCCGCCGGGATGTAGAGCGCCGCTCCCAGCAGCAGGCCGGGCGCCAGCGCCACCGTTAGCGTGAAGAACGACACGCCGATCTGATCCTGGCCGAGCGGCCGGATCGCCGGGACGATCATATACAGGCTGACCGTCGCCACCAGGATCAACCCGCTCAGGGCCGCGATCCGCGGCGTCATCACCGCACGCATGGAGGGCCTGCTTTGATGGCGGACGCGCCCGAAGAGCCGCTGCGTCCGGTAGGTTGGGATGCCAACGAGGGCACAAACGAAGGCCGCCGCCACGCAGGCAGGGGCGATCACGAACAACAGCTGCGGGGCCGGCCCGACGAGCGAAGCGCCCACGAGCGCGCCGAGCCCGAAGCCGGCGAGTTGGCCGACGTTCAAAAACCCGATCACGGCTCCCCGCCGCGCCGCCGGGTAGAGGTCGGCGCTGATGGCGTAGGTAGCGGGCCAGAGGAAGGCCGTCCCCACCCCCATCATCACGGCGCAGCCGAGGAAGGCGTACTCGTTCTTCACGAGCGCCATCAGGGCGATCGCAAGGGCGATGAAGGTGAATCCGGCGAGAATGCCGAGCTTCCGCTCGATCCGGTCGCTGATCGCGCCGGTCGGGGTTTCGCTGATGAACCGTGCCCCGCCATACCCCCCGATGAGGATGCCCGGCCAGGCGTCGCCTTTTCCCAGCTCCTCCGTCACGTACTCCTGGAAGATAGCGAACAGCGCGATTCCGAGCGCGATCTGGACGAAGAAGACGACGAGCCCCAGCCCGGCGGGCATTCCCGCCAGGTAGCCCTTGAGCGCTCGACCGATGCGGACCATCTCCGTGACTTTACGCCAGTCGCTTGCCGTCCGCGACATGACGAGCCACGCAAAGAAGCCCCACGGCCGTTCCACCTGGATCCCCGAGGACCGTGCAGGCTCGTCCCGCCGAGCTGTAGGGTCAGATCCCGAGGAGCTCTACGCGCCGTCCCGTCGCCGGGACGATCTCGCCGACCCGCATCGCTTCCGGGATCGCCGCCAGGACCTCCTCGGCGTTCCCGGGCGCGACCATGAGGACGAGGCCGAGGCCCATGTTGAAGACTTCGTACATCTCTTCGGCCGCTACCTCGCCCCGTTGCTGAATGAGCGAGAAGACCGGGAGGACGGGCCAGGCGCGCGTGTCGAACCGCGCCGTCAGCCCTTCGGGCAGGATCCGTGGGACGTTCTCGGTGTAGCCGCCGCCGGTGATGTGGGCCATCCCGTGGACGAGGGCGAGGATCGGCTCGACCAGCGACCGATACGGCCGGTGGGTCGCCAGCAGGGCATCTTCCAGCGACTCTCCGCCGAGGATCGAAGGGCGCTCCGCCAACCGGCGCTTCGTCTCATCGAGCGGTTCGCCGTCGCCGATCCCGAGCACTTTGCGGGCGAGCGTGAAGCCGTTCGTGTGGAGCCCGGAGCTGGGGATGCCGATCAATACGTCGCCCGCCGAAACCTTCGAACCATCGATAATCTGGTCGCGCTCCACCACGCCGACGATGAACCCGGCGAGGTCGAATTCGCCCGGTGCGTAGACGTCGGGCATGTCGGCCGTCTCGCCGCCGAGGAGGGCGCAGTTCACGGCGGCGCAGGCCCGCGCGACGCCTTCCACCAGCGATGTCTTCTGGTCGTTCGTCAGCCCGTTCCCCGCGATGTAGTCGAGGAAGAAGAGCGGTTCGGCGCCACAGGCGAGGATGTCGTTCACGCTGTGGCCGACGATATCCGGCCCGCAGAGGTCGAGCCGGCCGGCCGCGAGGTGAACCTTCACCTTCGTCCCGACGCCGTCCGCGCTGGCCGCCATCACCGGGTCACGGTAGCGGTCGCCAAGGCGGAAGAGGCCGCTGAACGGCCCGGCGTCGCTCAACACCTCGGGCCGGCGGGCCTGAGCGAGGATGCCCGGAAGGCCCTTCGCGAACTTGCCCCGGGCGACAAAATCGACGCCTGCTTCGGCATAGAGCCGCTTCTCGGTCATCGCTGTAGGGTACCCGCCGAGGGGCCTATGCCCTATCCCGCGCCTCTCCCATTTCTCCTCCGCCATGTACCCTTCAGGCATGAACAGCACCCTTCGCGCGCGCACACGGGTCGTGATTACCGGCATGGGGGCCGTCACCCCGCTGGGCCAATCGGTCGATGAGTTCTGGGATGGGCTCGTCGCCGGAAAGAGTGGCATCGGGCCGCTGACGCTGGCCGATGTCACGCAGTTCCCATGCAAGGTCGCGGGCGAAGTCAAAGAATGGGACCCGGCCAGGTTCATCGATCGCAAAGCGGCGCGGCGCATGGCCCGCTTCGCTCAGTTCGCCGTCGCCGCCGCGGGCCAGGCGATAGCGGATGCGGGCCTCGACCTCGAGCGGGAGGACCGCGACCGGATCGCCGTCCTCCTCGGGAACGGTGGCGGCGGCTACCCGGATATCCAGGAGGCCGTGCAGACGATCGGGTCGCGCGGGGGTATGAAAGTCGATCCGCTCTATCTCGCCAAGAGCCTTGGCAACATGGCGGCCGCCCAGATCTCGCTCCAGTTCGGGCTGCGCGGCTACAACGGCACCATCTGCACGGCCTGCGCCGCCGGCACCCAGGCGATCGGCGAAGCGGCGATGGTCATTCGTTCCGGCCGCGCCGAGATCGCCGTCACCGGTGGCGCCGAAGCCGGGATTAGCGAACTCGGCCTGGCCGGCTTCAGCGTGATGCGCGCCCTCACCGCCTGTGAAGATCCCGAACGGGCCAGCCGCCCTTTCGATGGCAAGCGAGACGGGTTTGTTCCCAGCGAAGGCGCTGGCATCCTCGTCCTTGAAAGCCTCGAGCACGCGACAGCCCGCGGCGCTCGCGTGTACGCCGAACTCGCCGGCTTCGGCTGCACCTGCGACGCTTTCCATGTCGTGGCCCCGCCGGAAGACGGCGATGGCGCCGCCCGCGCGATGGTCGAGGCCCTGCGTGACGCGGGCGTGACGCCCGGCGAGGTGGACTACGTGAACGCCCACGCGACCAGCACGCCGCTCGGCGATTCGGCGGAGACGGCGGCCCTGAAGAAGGTCTTCGGCGCGGGCGCGTACCGCGTCCCGGTGAGCGCGACCAAGGGGCAGATCGGGCACGGTCTCGGGGCCAGTGGCGGGATGGAGACGATCGCGACCGTGAAGACGATCGAGACTGGCGTCATCCACCCGACCGTGAACCAGGACGAGCCCGACCCAACCTGTGACCTCGACTACGTGCCCAACGTCGCCCGCAAGGCCGATGTCCGCGTCGCCCTGAAGAACAGCTTCGGCTTCGGCGGCCAGAACAGCTGCCTCGTGGTCGCGCGGTTCGAGGAGTGACCAGGCGCCATAATCCAGTGCGGAGGCCACGTTGCGCAAGACGGACTA
>JANMTH010000532.1:0-1563 GCA_031390305.1 Thermoflexaceae bacterium | reverse complement strand
ATCGCCCGCGGTACGTATCGTAGCGCCCGTGGACGGAACACGAGTGAAAGTGGGTGCAAAGGTTCAGATCCGCGTCGCGGCCTCCGATCAGGACGGGTACGTCCGCGCGCTCTCACTGAGTGCGAATGGAAGGTTTCTCGGATACATCGGCATAACGGAATCCATGAAGGCGCCCTACGAAATGACGTGGGCGCCACTTCGCGCCGGCCGCTACCAGATCACGGTGGCCGCGACCGACGACGGTGGCGCGACCGCGACTTCGTCGATCCGGGGGGTGGCCCGATAAGGACCATCCCCGACCGCAATGGAATCCACCAAATCTTCGCGGACTTCATCGACGACGCGGAGCGGTGGCGGCTCTACGGGACGCCGAATCGTCTGCGCGCGCTCGAGGCAAGGCCAGCTCAGTGATACGGCGTCTCCTACTCCGTGCCAGCTACGGCGTACTGGGCAGCAGACTTCTTGCCGCCGAGGTTTCTGGCTCCACAGATCTATTTGGCCAGATAGAGCACGTAACGCTCCACGTTGGTAGAAAGAAGCCATTTTTCGTATCCTTATCCACACCGATCGGTGCTAGGATCCCGATCCGTGCCGAGCCCATACTCCAACGCGTTCGTCATCCTCACCTTGACTCTCGCCTGCGGCTCGCCCGGCCCCAAGCCTGGCGAGGGCGTCCCGATATCGGTGCACGCAGCAGCGTCGAGCAGTCCTGAAGCGGCGCCGTCCCCATCGCCATCCAGGACGCGACCCGGAACGCAGGGCGAGCACACGCGGGAAATGCTCAACGCGATCTTGAACACCGTTGACGTTGACGGCGACGGGCTCGTTGCCGCGAAAGACAACTGCGCGGGCCACCCCAACCCCGATCAGAAAGACAGCGACGGAGATGGATACGGCGACCCTTGCGACCCGGGAGACACGTTATCGCCCACGGTACGTATCGTCGCGCCCGCGAACGGAACGCGAGTGAAAGTGGGCACGAAGGTCGAGATCCGCGTCGTCGCCTCCGATCGTGACGGCCGGGTCCGTTTTTTCGAGCTCAGTGTGAATGGGAGCTACATGGGGTACTTCGGGATAACGGAATCCATGAAGGCACCCTACGAAATGACGTGGGACCCACTTCGCGCCGGCCGCTACCAGATCACGGTGACCGCGACCGACGACGGTGGCGCGACGGCGACGTCGTCGATCCGGGTCGTAGCCCGATAGCGCCGCCACCGAAAGGATTACGTCATGACATCACGATTGAGGACGGCCATGGTGTTGGCGGCGCTGCTGGCTTCGGGACGCGAAGGGCTCGGACAGGATCTGATCTCGGGAAAGTTCTACCGCTTCCAGGTGGTCGGTCGCGCCGGACTCGGAACTGTGTCCGGGACTCTCGCGGCGGGTCCGTCGATCAACAGCAACGGGCAAGTCGCGTTCGGCGGTCAGTCGATCGGGCTGAACGCGCTGTACGTTGCCGATCTGGGGGCGAACCCGCCGAGGCGCATCGTGACCGAGAACCAGTTCTCGTTGCTGCGCGGCATCCAGATCAACAATGCGCAGCACGTTGTCGCCCTGGAC
>JANMTH010000527.1:0-13712 GCA_031390305.1 Thermoflexaceae bacterium | reverse complement strand
CCCGCAGACTCGATGGCCATCGAACGGCTATTCAAGAACGCGTCGAGACAGCCAGGCAGTTGTTGCCAGGACGGGACGCACCAGGCGGCACAAAGGGTGAGTAAGGGCTTCACGGAATCCGCCGTCGAGGAAGCCGCGCTCGACTGGCTGAAAGAGCTGGGCTATGCCGTCCTTCACGGCCCCGACCTTGCCGTCGGTGGAGGGGCCCCAGAGCGCACCGGCGCGACCTATCGCGACACGATCCTCGAAGGGCGCCTGCGCGAGGCCCTCATTCGCCTCAACCCGTCCCTTCCCGGCGAAGCGCTCGACGACGCCTTCCGCAAGCTGCTCCGCACCGATGCCCCGTCGTTGATGGAGCGGAATCGCGCCATGCACCGGATGCTCGTCGATGGCGTCACGGTCGAGTATCGCCGCCCGGATGGCTCGATTGCCGGCGCCCAGGCGCGTGTCATCGATTTCGACGACTCCCATACCAACGACTGGCTCGCCGTCAACCAGTTCACCGTTCGCGGCACGCAGCAGCGGCGGCCGGATGTCGTCCTCTTCGTCAACGGCCTGCCGCTGGCCGTCATCGAACTGAAGAACCCGGCCGAGGAGACGGCGACCGTCTGGTCGGCGTTCAACCAGCTCCAGACCTACCAGGAACAGATCCCCGCGCTCTTCGCCAGCAACGTCGCGCTCGTCGCCTCCGATGGCACTTCCGCCCGCATCGGCACCCTCGGCGCCGGCAAGGAGTGGTTCAAGGCCTGGCGGACGATCACCGGCCGCGAAGACGCGCCTGCCTCGATGACAGAGCTCCAGGTCGTCCTCGAAGGCGTCTTCCAGAAGCGCCGCTTCCTCGACCTGCTCCGCTACTTCGTCGTCTTCGAAGATGCCGGCGCCGGGAAGGTCACGAAGAAGATGGCGGGCTATCACCAGTTCCACGCCGTCACCGTCGCCGTCGAGGAGACGCTCCGGGCGGCCGAGTCGATCCCCGCCAACCAGCTTGGGGAGACCCGCGGCCGTTACGATGCCAGCCCGCAGCCTGGCGGCGAACTCGGAGACCGCCGGGTCGGCGTCGTGTGGCACACCCAGGGCTCCGGGAAGAGCCTGACCATGGCCTTCTACGCCGGCCGAATCATCCCTCAGTCCCGGGATGGCAAACCCCACCGTCGTGGTCCTCACCGACCGCAACGACCTCGACAACCAGCTCTTCGGCACGTTCGCCCGCTGTAGCGATCTCCTTCGCCAACAGCCAGTCCAGGCGGCCGACCGCGGCGACCTGCGGGCGAAGCTCTCCGTGGGTTCGGGGGGCGTCGTCTTCACCACCATCCAGAAGTTCTTCCCGGATGAAGGCGACGACCGCTTCCCGGTACTTTCCGAGCGCCGAAACATCGTCGTCATCGCCGACGAGGCGCACCGCAGCCAGTACGACTTCATCGACGGTTTCGCCCGCCACATGCGCGACGCGCTGCCCAACGCTTCGTTTATCGGCTTCACCGGGACACCGATCGAGCAGACCGACGCCAACACGCGCGCTGTCTTCGGCGATTACATCAGCGTCTACGACATCCAGCGAGCCGTCGCAGACGGCGCCACAGTGCCGATCTACTACGAAAGCAGGTTGGCAAAGCTGGCGATCGACGAGTCTGAACGCCCCACAGTCGATTCCGCCTTTGAAGAGGCGACCGAGGGCGAAGAGGTCGAGCGCAAAGAGAAGCTCAAGAGCAAGTGGGCGCAGCTCGAAGCGATCGTCGGCTCCGAGAACCGTGTGCGGCTCGTCGCCCGTGACCTCGTCGAGCACTTCGAGAACCGGCTGACTGCCCTGGAGGGCAAGGCGATGGTCGTCGTCATGAGCCGGCGCATCGCCGTTGCGCTGTATCGCGAGATCGGCGCCCTCCGCCCGAGTTGGGTTGGCAACGATGACGAACACGGCTCGATGAAGGTCGTCATGACAGGTTCGGCCTCGGACCCATTGGACTGGCAAGAGCACATTCGTACGAAAGCCCGCCGGGAATCGCTCGCGCTCCGCTTCCGCGACCCGGCCGATCCCTTCCAGATCGTCATCGTGCGCGACATGTGGCTCACCGGTTTTGACGCTCCCAGCCTCCACACGATGTATCTCGACAAACCGATGCGCGGCCACGGGCTAATGCAGGCGATCGCGCGCGTCAACCGCGTCTTCAAGGACAAGCCGGGCGGTCTTGTGGTGGATTACCTGGGCATCGCCGACGAACTCCGGAGGGCAGTGGCGACGTACACGGCGGAGGGGGGCATGGGGGCGCCGGCCCTTAACCAGTCTGAAGCGGTCGCGCTCATGCTGGAGAAGTACGAGATCTGTCTCGGCCTGTTCCACGGCCTCAACTGGACACCCTGGACGGCCGGATCGGCGGCCCAACGGCTGGGGCTGCTCCCGGCCGCGCAGGAGCACATTCTCGGTCAGCGTGATGGTAAGAAGCGCTTGCTGGAGGCCGTGAGCGGCCTATCCGCGGCCTTCGCCCTCGCCGTCCCCCATGAGGAGGCAATCCGCATTCGCGATGATGTCGGTTTCTTCCAGGCGGTCCGCGCCGTCCTTGCCAAGGGGGCGCCCGGCGAGCAGCGCTCGAACGAAGAGGTCGAACACGCCATCCGGCAGATCATTTCGAAGGCGGTCGTTTCGGACGAGGTCATCGACATCTTCGCCGCCGCCGGGCTGAATAAGCCGGACATCTCCATCCTCTCCGACGAGTTCCTCGCCGAGGTACGCAACATGCCGCAGCGCAACCTCGCGGTGGAGCTACTTGAGCGCCTGCTGAAGGGCGAGATCAGGGTTCGCGGGCAGCGCAACGCGGTCCAGGCGCGATCCTTCACAGCGCTCCTCGACGAGGCGATTCGCCGCTACCAGAATCGCGCCATCGAGACCGCCCAGGTCATCGAGGAGCTGATCGCCCTTGCGGCGCAGATGCGCCAGGCGAACGCTCGCGGCGAGGCACTCGGCCTCAGCGAAGATGAACTGGCCTTCTACGACGCCCTCGAAGTGAACGATAGCGCGGTCAAGATCCTCGGCGACGAAACCCTTCGCGCCATCGCCCGGGAACTGGTTGAGACCGTGAAGCGAAACGTCAACATCGATTGGACGATGCGCAAAAACGTCCGTGCCCAGCTCCGCGTGCTCGTGAAGCGGATCCTCCGTAAGCACGGCTATCCGCCTGACAAGCAGGAGAGAGCCACCGAGACAGTCCTGGAGCAGGCCGCGTTGCTCTCCGAGGCCTGGGTGGCGTAGCTCTTTGGACGCACCGTTGGCGGGAGCTACGGTCCCTGCGGCCATGAGTCTCCACGCGCACGATGGCATGATCCCCTGACCGTACCCGGCGTGTCGCTGAGCTTCAGCGGCAGACCCGGTATCGTGGTGAGATGGCGCAAGAAGGCGACGAGGTCCGGTTCGAGGCTCATCCCGTCGCCGCCCGAAGACGGTGCGCGACGGTGCCTCGGAGCACGGCCATCGACGCCGCAGCCGGGAGCTCCTCGCCCCCCGCCTTCATTCGCGGGTTAGGGCGGAGTGTTCGCGCGGCGCCAGGTGAAGGTGCTCTGCGCGCCGTTTGGGTCGGCGGGTGGGCGCATGCGCAGGAGGCCAGGCTTGAGGAAGAGGAAGTTGCGGAGCTGGTCGCCATTGATCCGCTCCAGCGCGGATGAGCCGACGACGCGGAGAATGATGGCCCCAGCTTCGCCGTCGGGTGCGTGGGCTGTGCCATAGAACGAGACGTAGGCGCCGGCCGGGCCGGGCATGCGTGGGCCCAGCTGCACCGCGAAGTACCCGGAGGGGTCCCAGTAAATGATGCCGAGGGGCTCGTCGCCCCACGGTCGGGAGACCGTGCCGTCCGGGAGCTGCGATTCGAAAGAGTCGAGGAGCCATGCGCCGAAGAATCGAGGGTTCATCGTGTGCGATCATACACGGGCGGTGAGAATCGGCGGTGACAAGAGCCTACAGACGACAACCTTCAGATGGGGCCGGCGCGGCGCTCCACGCTGAGCCAGGCGCGCCTGGTGTCGGAGCGTCGTTGGCTGGTCTCGAGGAGCAGCGGCTTCCTCGCCCTCGACGCGCTGCGCCCAGGCTGCCACCGCCCCCGGTTCGGTCTGCCCGCCGAAGCGAGAACGCGAAGGGGAGTCGGCGCTGGTGGGGCGGACCGGCCGGCCGCCGGTCCGGCGGCCACACGATGTGTGGATCGTGTGAAGCGCAACGGCTGGTTGCGAGTGAGCGTAGAGAGTCTTCAACCCGAGGGACTGTGTCGATAGCTCGATCACGTCGACCGCGGAAACTTTCGACGAATGCGCATAAATTGGTCGGCTATGACGTTGGCCAGTAACGGGCCATGTTCACTCTCAGCCACGGGCTCTGACGAGTTCGTTGACCGGACGAAATGAGCAACGGCGGGATCCGGTTGCTCGGAACGCGCGCAGACATGACGAGGAGACACGCGAAATGGCAGGAAGACTCGACGGCAAGGTTGCGATTATCACGGGCGGCACGAGCGGCATCGGTGAGGCAACGGTCCGAGTGTTCGTGAGCGAAGGCGCATGCGTTGTGATTGCGGGACGGTCGGTTGAGGCTGGGGAGGCGCTGGCGGAGGAGCTCGGGAGGGCCGCGGTTTTCGTTCGAGCCGACGTCACCCGCGAGGAAGACATCGAGCGGATGGTCCGGGAAACCGTGGGCCGCTTTGGACGGATCGACTGCCTGTTCAACAACGCGGGCGGGCCGACGCCGGGAGGTGTCGAGTCGGTCACGCCGGAGCAGATCCGCTACGCCGCGGACCTGCTGCTGGGGAGCGTCGTACTCGGCATCAAGCACGTGGTCCCGGTGATGCGGTCGCAAAGTGGCGGTCGGATCATCAACAACGCCAGCGTGAACGCCCACGCGGCGACGGCGGGCGACTATCTGTATGGGGCGGCGAAGGCGGCCGTGCTGCACATCACCCGCGCCGCGGCGGTCCAGCTTGGATCGCAGGGCATCACCGTGAACGCGATCTCGCCGGGCGCGGTCGCAACGCCGATCTTCTACGGTGGTTCCGCCGCCGGGCGGATGCTCGAACCAGCTCATGAGGCGGGCAAGATGCGGAAGCTGAACGAGAACCTCGCGAAGAGTACCCCCGTGGGGCGCGCCGGCCAGCCGCTCGACACGGCCTACGCCGCGCTGTACCTGGCCAGCGACGAGGGCGGCTATATCAACGGCCACGACCTCGTGGTCGACGGTGGCATGGTCGCGCGGGCGGGTTGGTAATAGCGGCGAGCGACCCATCCGATGAAGGCCGTGCGCAACCGGCAGAAGCATTTCGTCAAGCCACCACTCGGCCACCCGCGCTACGCGAACATTGCCGCCGACCCTTTACTCGTGCGCTCGACACTGGGGATAGGCGCAGCGTATCTATAGCCAAACGGCCAGTCGGGGTCAACGTCGGGAGCGGGGGCCCGCGACTGGCGGAAAGCAGCGTCGATGAACTACGAGACGATCATTTACCAGCCGGGAGCCATAGCACGGGTAATTCTAAACCGGCCGGAGCGCCAGAACGCGCAGAGTTGGAAGCTGCTGTCTGAAATGGAGCACGCCTTCAACGCTGCTGTAGCCGACCCCGAAGCACGCATCATAGTGCTGTCGGGAAACGGAAAGAGCTTCTCTGCCGGCCACGACCTGGATTCTCCGGAGCAGATCACGCACCGCGACGCTGAGCTCGAAGGTTTGGATCAGTACGCGGCGACGGAGCGCTACGGAGACGTCTACATCGATAGCCACCTGCGCTGGCGCAACCTTACGAAGCCAACGGTCGCCATGGTGCACGGTTACTGTATCTTCGGCGGCTGGATGATCGCCTCGGCGATGGACTTCATCTTCGCGTCTGAAGACGCGCTGTTCATCCCTGTGTATGGGGACTACTTCACGACAGCGTGGGATGTGGGCGCGCGAAAGGCGAAGGAGATCCTCTTCGGGAACCGATTCATGACGGCGAACGAGGCGATGACCTGGGGATTCGTGAACCAGGTCTATCCGGCAGCGGACCTCGAGCGGGAGATGCTGAAGTACGCCTCGCGCGTAGCCGAAGGCAACCCGTACCTGCATCGAACGATCAAGCACGCGATCAACCAGACGCTCGACGGGATGGGCTTCAGTGCATCCGTGACGGCGACGAGCGCGACGTTCCACAACATGCGGTTTCCGCGACCTGGAGCCGAGCGTCCCGTCGCCGCCCCGCCACGAGATCCGCGCTTCCGAAGCCAGGTTGGGCGGGCGCTGGAGTACCTCCGCGAAGATGCGGTGGAGAACTCCCGACGCCATGGGGAATAGAGAGGCCGAGCCAGCATTTCTTCGTGGAGTCAGGATTGTCGAACTCTGCGAGGGAATCCCGGTCGCGTATTGCGGGCGGCAATTCGCCGCCTGGGGCGCGGAGGTCGTGCGGATCGAGCCGGCGGACGGATCGTGGCTACGATGCGCCGAGCCGACCATTGCCGCTCCGGATGGCGGCCGGCTGTCGTTGCAGTGGGAGTATCTGACGGCTGACAAGACACTGCGGGTCTTGGATGCCGGATCAGTCGCGGCGTGCCGGCCGATCCTCGATCAGGCGGATGCGCTGATCACGGACTGGAGCGCTGAAGATCTGTCCGCGGCCGGGCTCAATGTTGCGGAGATGAGGACGACGAACCCCGCGCTCGTTGTTCTGCTCGTTTCGGACTTCGGCCGCGATGGGGCGTACGCGGGCTTCGTTGCCACCGACCTCGTGCTCGAAGCGCTGACCGGGTACCTCTCGTTCAATGGTGACGCGGACGGCGCGCCCCTGCGTGCCCCCGCAAACGTCATCTCCTACGCCTGCGGAGCGTCCGCGTTCGTGGGGACACTGGCCGCTCTCTTCGACGCCCGGCGAACAGGCTCCGGACAGACGGTTGAGGTGGCTGCGATGGAGGCCGTCGCGGCGCTGGTCCAGTACATGCGCACGCAGTACTTCGGGACGCCTGCGCGCCGCCGTGGCAACAACGGTCCGCCGATGCTGCCCTGTTCGGACGGCCACCTGTTCTTCAACTACCATCTCGACTGGTCGCGGAGCTACCTGCTCCTTGCACTCGACATCGACGAGCACGAGGTTCCCGAGGAGCCTGGGCAATTGGAGGAATTCTTCGGGCGACACACGCGGGAGCGCAGCTCCGCGGAGCTGTTTCGGACAATGAGCGGCATGGGCGCCACTTGCGGTACGGTTCAGAGCCTGCCGCAACTCCTCGTCGATGAGCAGCTCGAGAAGCGAGGGTTCTTCACCGATCTCGAGCTACCGGACGTCACAGCGAAGTTCCCCGGCCTGCCGGCACAGCCTCGGGGAGTCGTGTCGCGGGCGCCCAGGCGCGCGGGTCCGTTCGATGGATGGGCCGAGCGTGAACAACGGCCGACGGCTCATCCGGTCCGCACGGCCGACGAACCGCCATTGAAGGGGCTCCGCGTGCTCGATGTGACGACAGCGTGGCTGGGGCCGTATGCGGGGATGCTGCTTGCCGACCTCGGCGCGGACGTGATCAAGGTTGAGGGGCCGGCGCGGCCTGATGTCTGGCGGGCCGTCTGGCCCGCGCCGCCGATCGCCCGGCCTGGGGCGCACAAATGGAACGTTTGCCACTTCTTCAATTCCGTGAATCGGGGCAAGCGGAGCCTGGCGCTCGACCTCAACAGCAAGCGCGGGCGTGAGCTCTTTCTCGAGCTCGCGCGAAAGGCGGACGTGCTCCTTGAGAACTACTCACCCCGCGTGATGGAGAATTTCGGGCTCAGCCACGAAGAGTTACTGATCGAGAACCCACGCCTGGTGACAGTCTCGTTCTCGGGTTACGGGAGCAACGGCCCGTACCGCGACTTCAAGGCCCATGGGGCGACGATCGAGTGCGTTGGAGGATGGGTCTCACTATTTGGATACGAGGAACATCCGCCCATCACGATGGGCGAATACCCCATCGATCCAGCGGCAGGACTGCATATGGCAGCTTCAGCTCTCTGCGGCCTGCTCTCACGCGATGTTGACGGCCGCGGCGCAGCAATCGAGGGGTCCATGCTGGAGGCGGCGGTCTCGTACATCGGCGATGAGGTGCTCCTGGCAAGCCTCGCCCCTGAGGTGCTGGCCCCAAAAGGAAACCGCCATCGGCAGATGGCGCCGCACGGGGTCTTTCGCTGCGCCGGCGAGGACGAATGGGTCG
Source organism: Thermoflexaceae bacterium (assembly GCA_031390305.1). Classification (GTDB taxonomy): domain Bacteria; phylum Chloroflexota; class Dehalococcoidia; order Tepidiformales; family Tepidiformaceae; genus JANMTH01. Next base: position 5,543 of record JANMTH010000527.1, on the reverse strand, counting down.
CGATCGCCTGCCGGAACGACACTGACTGGCGGAGGCTCTACGACGTGACCCGTGACCAGGCGATGCTCCTTGAGCGATACGCGACGGTCGAAGGGCGGCTCGCTCACGTGGACGATGTGGAGAGTATGGTCGCGGCCTGGACGCGGCGGCGGTCCCGGCCGGATGTGATGAAAGGGCTTCAGGCGGGAAGGATTCCGGCGGGCGCTGTGCAGTCGACCTCAGAAGCCTTGGAAGACCCACACCTGGTTTCTCGCGAGTGGTTCCGGCCGATGGCCCACCCGGACCTCGGCACGCAACTCTATTACGGCTTCCCCTGGACGTTTTCGGAATCGCAGCTGTCTACGACATTGCCGCCGCCTCGGCTGGGCGAGGACAGCCGGGCCATCTTGGTCGACGAGCTTGGACTGACAGATGTGGAGTTCGACGATCTCGTCAAGGAACATGTCACCGGCTCGGTGCTCGGCCAAGCCGAGGCTTCGCCGTGACCTATCGGGCACCGCGGGGAACACCACCGCCGCTACGCGTTCCACCGCTTCAACCAGACGTTCCAGGATTATCTCGACAACGCGGCGAAGATGGACACGACGTTCGATCTCGACCCGGTTGGCGCCGGGAGGGAAGCGGCACCCGCCAGCGCCCCCCTCCGGACGCTCCTCGGTCGCTGAGCGCTGGTTCGCGCCATCGTGGCCAACACCGGACGTGCGGTGGACACTCCAACTCAGATGCGGTCCCGCCGCGACACGATGACGAGATCGTGTGTCCGGCCCCTTACGCGATCCACCCGGGTCGTGCGATTCGGGAAAGTTGGTCCTCAACCGGCTGCGGTGGCATGCAGCTCTTCGTAACAGTGCGCCATAGTCTCCGCACAGAGCACGGTGGCACGGGTGGAGAGCGGATCCGCGGCGCGTTCGCGCCAACGGGCAACGCCGGCGATGGCTGCCGCCCGCACATCCGTAGCGTTGGAGCCCTGGTCAGAGCCTACCCTCGTCGTGGGACTGCCCGGGCCGGTGACCCGCTCAGCCTCCTTTCTCTCGGCAGGCGAGAACCCCACCCCGCCCGAAAGTACGAGGTCGAGCATGGCGAGCTCCGCGAATTCATGGGCGCCGCTCTCCAATTGCTCAAGGCGACGGACGACCGGAACGCCAAGAGCGCCCGCCTCGGACAGACCTGATAGCTCAAGCAACACGGAGCGGTTCACGAGCTGCCGGCTGCGCGCCGCAAAGCGGCCCTCGATGGCCTCTCGCAGCGCCGGCAATCCGGAATGGGCCGAAAGCAGGCGGGCCAGTTCGGTCGCGGACATCCAATGGCCTGCGTGGAAGGTCTGGAGGGCGAAACGGACGCCGAACAACCCCAGCCGATCAAGGAGGCCTTCGCGAATCTCGATCGTGAGAGGCCCCAACCCTGGCTGGCGAAAGTGATCCGCTGAAAGGAGAAGCGATTCGGCCGTCGATGCATCCTCGCGGGCGAGCACGCGCAGCGCGTCTGCCTCGTGCTCTTCGAGCGTTCCGGCGGTCTCGGCCAACAGGCCCGCGACGCTCACGACAGTCGCGGCGAGCGACTGCAAGCGCGTGTCCGCGGCATAGCGCTGCGCTATTCGCCTGGCTGATTCCAGGGCGTCCAACCGCGCGGCGCCGATCTCGTCGGCGCGAGAAAGCACAGCGATAGAGTTCACGGGTGTGCCTCGACCCGTCCCCGTGCCCTGGAACGCCTCGAGGAAGGCGATGTCGGAGCGGTGCGCGTGCCGCATCAGGTAGAGGACGGCGTCCGCTTCCCGGCGTCGGCCACGGTCGCCGGCGAGAGCGCGCATCGTTCGTGCGGCGCCATCCGCCGAGAGCGAGTCCAGGCCGGGCGTGTCGATGAGCGTCATGGTCCGGAGCCATACCGAGGGCCAGCCGACGACGAGACGGACGACGGCCTCGGGCTGCAGCCCTCCCAGGTCGATCACGAGCTGGCCATCGCTTGCGCGGTGGAAGGACAGTTCATGTCGCCTGCCGCCATCCGCTTCGGCTGACACGGAGTATTCGCTCGCGTGCTCGTACCACGTGACGATGCGCGTACACTCGCCAGCGTCGGTAGGCGCCAGCCGCTCGCCGATAAGGGCGTTGAGCAGGGTGGACTTACCGGCCTTGATGCGTCCCGCAAGTGCTACGTGAAGCGGACCATCCAACTTTCGCGACAGGCCACGGAGGGTTTCATCGTGCTCGGGAGAAGCGTTCGAGGAGGCATCAGCAAGCAGCGATCGAAGGTCTTCGCGGAGCGTCACAGTGCGGCTTCCAGTTCGGATGCGCGGGCTTCCAGTGCCCGCAACTGTTCAAGGCGCTCGCGCAGCGAGGCGATGGCGGCGGCGCGAGCTGAAGCGTCCTGCTGCATCGCCGCCTGGACTGCGGCAAGGCTCTCGGCGTAGGTCCGCTGCCGCGTCGCCACAAGCTCCAGGAACCCGTCTCGGAGTTGCCGCTGGAGGTCACGCGAGAAGTCCCTCACGCGTTTGTTGGTTTCGAATTGGATATCGTCCAGGAACTGCTTTGCGTGAGTGCGAGCCGCCTGGCGACGCGCCTGCAGCTGGCGCTTTCGCTCATCGAGAATCTGCTTACCACCGAACACGAGGCCGATGCCAGCCGTCGCCGCGGTCGTCAACGTTATGCCCGCAAGGCCAGCGACCATCCCGATGGTAAAGATCCCGCCCTGGCCCCCGCGTAGTCCCGTAAACAATGTCCCCGCGTAGGCCGAATATCCCGGGCGTTCGATGGGCGCCGGCGCCCAATCCGCGAGCGCGGTCACGGTTCCCGGGCCGCCGTTCGTAAGGTCCAGTCCCTCGCTCGTCCTGAGCCATTCGAGCACGGCATGCTCTGCTTGACGCGCTCCAGTCTCGACTTGCTCGAAGAACGTATCAACGGCGGTACCCACCCGAGCGCGGACCATCCGGGCAAGCGTGTCCCACTCCTTGCCCGGGTCCATCTGATCGAGTGCGGCGTCGATCTCGCGGCCAAGCGTGCGGAGGGCGAGCCGAAACTGGTGGTCGGCCTCACCGCTGGTATCGGCGAGCACGTCGGCCAGGACCTGGGACCAGCGCGAGCCAGGCCCACGCAAGTGTTCGATATTCGCCCTGGCAGCTTCGAGTTCGGCGGCCTGCCTGGCGGCACCCTCCGGGGCCTCCAGCGCAGCGAGTTCATGACGGGCACTCTCCGAGATCTGCCCGATCGCTGATCTGGCTTCAGCGAGGCCCCGGAGACACTCCGCCGCCCGGCTCGTCTCCATGATCAGGCTCTCCATCGAATCGCGCAGGGCGGGCACGCCGCTTTCCGCCGCGAGAGCATCGTCCTGGCGTCGCAATGCGTGTCCCATCAGCGCGCTCGACAGAGGCAGTACCGGCAAGTCGAGGCCCGCCGCCGCGAGCGTCGCCTCATCGTCGGCCAGGATGTTCCGCCACGAAGGGTAGAGATCGGTCTTGGAGACCGCGAGGAGTATTGCCGGGCATGCGGTGGCGGCCTTGATAATGATATCGAGTTCGGGTCGCGAAAGCGGCATCGATGCGTCGGCCACCATTACCACGGCGTGAACTGCCCGCAAGAGCACCTGGGAGACGCCCTCGCCGCTGAGGGCGAGACCACCGAAGCCGGGCGTATCGATCAGGACCGCGCCGGTCTTGAGAAACTCGTTCGAGATGTGGAACTCGACGGCACGGATGCCCCGAGCGTTCCCCGGGTTCTCCTGTTCGCGGACGAGGGCTAGCGCCTCTTCTAGCGGAACGGTGCGCTGATTGTCCTTGCCGTCCTCCGTGCTAAGCACCGTAGCGAATGGCTGCTCACCGTGCCGGTAGAGGCTGGTGACGGCCGTCGCAAGGTCGTCATCGACCGGCGCGATGTCGGCGCCGAGCAGAGCGTTGATTAGCGAACTCTTGCCCTTCTTGAACTCGCCGATGACCGCGATGAGGGTCTCGGGCCTGTCGATCCGCGCGAGCGCAATGGCGATTGTGCCCTCGAGATCGGGTCGCCCGTAGACGCCTGCCGCCATGCGCGCGAGTTCGATGACTCTTCGGGCAGCGGCCGACGGGGTATCGGGTATAGTTTCGGCGGGGCGCTGATTCACGCTGCGTTTCGGTCTCAACAGATTGGGTACTGCGCTCGCTGGCGGTCGTGAGAGTCTTGCACACAGCGGCGATCCGTCACAAGGAGAACCTACGTGACTTACGCTATCGGAGTTGATCTTGGCACCACCTACTCGGCGGCGGCCATAGCCGAGGGCGAGCGAGCGGACATCGTGCAGTTAGGTTCGCGCGCGGCAACCGTCCCGTCGGTAGTCCTGCTGCGGGAGGACGGCGCCTTGCTCAGCGGTGATGCGGCCGAACGCCGGGCCACCATCGAACCCGCGCGCGCGGCGCGAGAGTTCAAGCGCCGCCTTGGCGACCCCACACCCCTCATCCTTGGCGGCACGCCCTTCGGTGCGGAGGCGCTCATGGCCGAGCTCCTTCGCGCAATCGTGGCCCGCGTGAGCGAAGAGCGAGGCGAGGCTCCCGCCCTCGTCGCGGTGACGCATCCGGCGAGCTACGGACCCTATAAGCTGGACTTGCTACACCAAATGGTCCGCCAGGCCGGTCTCCCGGAGGCCGTCTTTCTGGCCGAGCCCGTCGCGGCGGCCTCCCACTACGCGCTCCAGGAGCGGATCCCGCTCGGGGCGGTGATCGCCGTGTACGACTTCGGCGGCGGGACATTCGACGCCGCCGTGCTCCGTAAGACGGAGGAAGGCTTCGCCATCCTGGGCCAGCCCGAAGGCCTCGAAAGGCTCGGCGGCATCGACTTCGACGAAGCCGTCTTCTCCCACGTCGTCGATACCATCGGCCAAAGCGCGATCGCTGGCGATGGTAGCCCTGCTGCGCGCGCCGCCCTCTCCCGCCTTCGCGAAGAGTGCCGTCAGGCGAAAGAGTCGCTTTCCGAGGACACGGAAGCAACGATCCCCGTGCTGCTACCAGGGATTCAGAGCGAGGTGCGTCTGACGCGCGCGCATCTCGAAGACCTGATCCGGCCGCGGATCCGCGAAACCGTCGCCGCCCTCGATCGCTCAGTGCGGAGCGCCGGCCTGGATATGGCCCAGGTAGACCGCATCCTGTTGGTCGGCGGCTGCTCACGCATCCCGCTCGTCGGCCAAATGGTGCGTGAGCTAACCGCGCGCCCTGTCTCCCGCGATTCGCACCCGAAACACGCCATAGCACTTGGCGCCGCGCTTTTCGCCGCGAACGCCTCGCTCGTCGCACCGGCCGAACTCAGTGAAACAGTGGCGTCATCTACTCCTGCCGAAGAACCGCTCCTCGTCGAACAGGCCCCGGAGCTGGCAGCTCCCGAGTCGGCTCGCGCGCCGATAGACGTGCCCCGACGGTTGAACCCTGTGCCGGCCGCCTCAGGGGCGGCGCCAACGGTCCCCGACCCCCGAGTAGCCGCGGAAGGGATGGACGGGAACGCTCGCGGTCGCCCCCCCAGGTGGGCCTGGGCGACCGCCGGACTGGTCGTGATCGTTGTGGTTGGCGCTGTCGTGGCGCTCCTCCTCGGCGG
>JANMTH010000519.1:0-1588 GCA_031390305.1 Thermoflexaceae bacterium | reverse complement strand
GCCATCGGCACCATCATGAACGGCGAACGCGTCGGCATCGTTGGCCCCAATGGGGCCGGCAAGTCGGTCCTCCTCAAGCTCATCCTCCGCCAGCTCGAGGCCGATGCCGGCGAAGTCTGGGTCGGACCGAGCATCAAGATCGGCTACTACGCCCAGGAGCACGAGACCCTCGACTTCCGCCAGACGCCGATCGAGGCCCTGCGCGAAACGCGGCCGATGTTCGAAGGCGAGGCGGTAGCGCAACTCCAGCGCTTCCTCATTCCCTATGCGGCTACCACCCGCCCGATCGCGAACCTGAGCGGCGGCGAAAAGAGCCGCGTCCAGCTCGCCCGCCTGATGCAGCTCGGCGCCAACTGCCTGCTGCTGGATGAACCGACGAACAACCTCGACATCCCCGCCGCCGAGGTCCTCGAACAGGCGCTCGACGCGTTTACGGGAACGGTCATCGTCGTCTCCCACGACCGCTACCTGCTCGATCGGCTGGCCGATCGGATCATCGAGGTGGATGGCGGCCACCTGCGGATCTTCGGCGGCGGCTACAGCTACTACGCGGACCAGGTCGCGAAGTAACGCGTCCGCGGGCGCTGCCGGCGGAGGGCAGGGACCGTTGCTGCTCGTGCCTGCCCCTCCGCGCGCGTTACACCCGCCCCAGGCGCAATCCCACAGCAACAGACGTACGCGCCGCCACTACCTCTGGACGGCGCATCACCATTGGCCGACAATCATGGAGATGAACGCCTGCCTCACCTCTCGCCGTAGCCTTGCCTCCGCCGTCACCGGCCTGCTTCTCGCCGGAGGGCTCGGGGTCTTCGCGATGACGAGCCTCGCCGCACCCGTCATCCCCAACCGGACTTTCGACGCCGATGTCGAGGGTTGGCTCCCCGTCGATATCGACGAAGCCGTTACCGGCGCCATCGAATGGGATACCGGCGACGCCAACGACCTCGCAACCTCCGGCTCCGCCCTGGCCAAGAACACCTCCCCCGACGCCATCACCCGGAAGGACTTCCAGCAGTGCGCCACCGGCGTGGCCGGCGGTACCAGCTACCTCGCGAGAACGGCCATGTACATCGCGCCAGACCAGCAGCGCAGCGGCGGCGGCGAGATCGGCCTCACCTGGTACAGTTCGGCCGATTGCACCGGCACTTCGATCACCGCGGTTCAGACGAACACGTTCAAGACCGGCACCGGCGGGGCATGGCTGATCGTCAGCGACACGGTCTCAGCCCCGGCCGGCGCCCTTTCGGTGGCCATCCGCCTCGGCGTGTCCAAGTACCTGGCCACCGGCGAGGAAGACCCGACGGCCGATTTCGTCGTCCTCTTCGACAACATCGAACTCCTCGAGGGTGGCGCGACCGCGACGGCGACCGCAACCGTGACCCCGACCACCACCCCGACAGCGACTCCAGATCCCGGCGATATCGTCCCCCGTGCCTACGCCCTCGAAGTCGCGCGCGACTGAGCCCCGCTCAGACAACGCCCCGTTCGCCCAGGCTGGCTATCTCCGCCGCCGCGAGACCGAGCAGGCCACCGTAGATCGCCTCGTTGTGTTCGCCCAGCAGCGGCGCCGGCCGGGCCACCTGCCCCG
>JANMTH010000515.1:0-4006 GCA_031390305.1 Thermoflexaceae bacterium | reverse complement strand
CCCAGACTTCGTAAGCGAAGTCCTTGCGTCCGAGGCCGGCCCCGAAGGTCCCGAGCCCGAGGACATCGGCCTGTGAGAAGACGAACGTTACGGTGTTCGGTGGCGCCCGGTACGTGAACGTTTCTTGTGAGCCGGGGTAAGAAAGCTCAAGCCGGTAACCGGTCTCGCCATTGAAGGTGTCGAACCAGCTCATGCAGGCCCGTCCGTCATCTGTTCGGGAGATCTGGACGTCGGTCATCGGCGGGTGCGGACTGCTGCACCCGTTCACCGCCCTCCACACCGGGCATCCGGCGAATGCCGTGACGCCGCCGATAACCTCGCCGTCGCGAAGGACGACCACCTCAAGGCCAGGTGGGACCTGCTGAAAGCACCGGTTCTGGAGGGGTGGCAGCAGGCCAACGGGAAAGGCGAACATCGCGGCCCCGGCGGGCACACCGAAATCGCGGATGTTGGTTGGTTGCGTTTCCGGACCCACCCTGTCCTGCAACCGGACAACGACCGGCCCGTCGCCCGGGACCCAGGCGATGCAGGGGGTGCCGGCGCGGCCCATCCACACGGGCCACCCGGCGATGGGGCCGAGGGGTTCGCAAACCGCGGGGTCACGGGTGGGCGTGGAGGGTGGGAGGGAGAGGGGCAGCGTTGGAGTCGGGGCGTCGGCCGACGCGCTTGCCGTGATGGGTAGGCTCTCCCCGTCTGTGGGCGTGTCTCCGCCGCCGCAGGATGCCGTTACAAGGGTGGCGACGATAAACGCCGTGGCGATTGACAGAATGTTCGGGTAGCTCATGTCTGGTTCAACGGTTTGCGCGCCCCAATTGTTGCGGGCGACTGGTGTCACCGGCTACTTCAGGTCCTGCCACTCGCTCTGGCGGGCGAAAAGGAGGTCGTGCATCGGCCAGAACTTGCCCTGTTCGCCGGCGCAGATGGCCGCCGCGCTCGCGTTCCCGGCGTTGGCGTGGATCTGGACGATCGGGAAGTGGAGGAAGGCGAGCGCCACCTCGTTGCCGAAGCGGGGCCGCAGCCGCCGGACGTTCTGGTCTGTCCAGCGCTTGCAGAAGGGGCACTGGAAGTCGCTGAATTCGGCGACCATCACCTTCGCGGTGCGCTCCCCCTCGATCGTCGCGTCGGCTACGTCGATCTTTCCATCGAGGATCTTGAAGCGTCCGGCCGCGGCCAATTCCTGGATAGCCGCGGAGTAGCCATCGAGGGCAGTGGGGCTCCCCTTAAGCTCGGCGGCGATCAGTTCATCGAAGACGGCCGCGGGCTGTGCGCCCACCAGCATCTTGTTGTTGATGAAGAAGGTTGGCGTGCCGTTCACGCCGAGGGCGCTGCCACGGTTGAGGTGGGCGTTGATCAGCCGGGCCGTTTCCTGCTTGCCGAGGCACTGTTCGAACTTCGGACCGTCGATCGCGACCTCCTTCGCATATCCCTGGAAGGCCGCGAGGAGCGTTGTCGCGGGGGCGGTCGATGCCGCATCCTCGGCGGTGAGGGCTCCATCAACCTCCTTCGCGCCGCCGTTATCGTCGCCCGTCCACCAGATGGCGCCGGCGATCACAAACGAGCCGATGATGACGGCGATCGGGGTCAGGAAGTACGTCCAGAGCGGACGCCTCCCCTGCTGGCCATCCGCATCGGGTGGGACCGCATCGAACGCCGTCCCAGGGCCGGGCGCGGCTTCAGGGGTGTCGTCGCCGGATTTCGGGTCGGTGGGCGCGAACTCGTCGGTCACGGAACCATCGTATGTCCTTGCCGGGCCGGTGTAAGCCGCCGATCAGCCGGAATCGCGGCCCCGGAGAACCGCCAGCGTCAGCGCTTCGACGGTTGCGATCGCAGGGTCATCTGACCGAGCTTCCTCTACCCAGCGGCGAGCGTCCGCGCGCGGGTAGCCGAGGGCGACGATAGTGTCGATCGCGTCCGTCACGAAGCGGGTCTCCTCGATCCGGCGGACATCCACGGCCTGGGCGATGCCGCCGTCGTGGAGCGAGGCTTCGGCGACCACTTTGCCCCGGAGTGAGGCGATGATCTTGTCGGCGGCGCGGGGGCCGATGCCGGGGAGCCGCGTGAGCGTCGCGCGATCCTCCTGTTCGATGGCGCGGGCGATGGTGCTGATGCTGACGTTCATCGCTTTGGCGGCCTTCGTTGGGCCGACGCCCTCGACCGTGATGAACTTGCGGAAGAAGTCGCGTTCGGCGCGGCGGAGGAAGCCGACGAGGACGGGCACGGGCTGGGTGGCGGAGGCCGAATAGAAGATGTGAAGCCCGAGTTCGGGGCCGCCGCCCTCGCCGCTCATCTCCGCGTCGCCCGCCAGGCCCTGGAGCTCTGGCCAGAGAAAGAGCGGCACGATCACCTCGTAGCGGACGCCCTGGACATCGACCTCGACGGCCGGGCCGCTGATGTCCATCCGGGCGAGAGCGCCGCGCAGGTGGGTGATCATGCGGCGACAGTACGGACTGGTGAGCAATGGGCAACGCGTGTCCGGATGCCCGGTGCGTTGAAACGCAAAGGGGCAACGGGAATAGTCGCTCGCTCGCTACTCCGTTACTCCCGTACTCCGTTACTCTTCCCCCATGCCGGAACTGCCCGAAGTCGAGACGATCCGCCGTGACCTTGCGCCGCTCGTCACGGGGCGGCGGATCGAGGCTGTCGAGATCGACCCGGCGACGATCCACCTGCTTGCGGCGGCGCCGATTGAGGCTGTCCGCGCGAGTCTCGTAGGGCGCGATATCACGGGCCTGGGCCGTCGCGGAAAGTACCTGCTCTTCGCCCTGAGCGACGGCCGCACCCTGGTGGTCCACCTGCGGATGACGGGCCGGATGGTGTGGCGGCCCGCCGATGCGCCGCCGGAACCTTTCGAGCGGGCGAAACTGGTCCTCAGCGGCGGCTACGGCCTGCGCTGGGCGGACCTCCGGAAGTTCGGGACGTGGCGCGTTGTGGAAGACACGGCGGAGCTGATGCGGAGGCTGGGTCCGGAGCCGATCGACAACGACTTCACGTTCCCGCACTTTCTCGAGGCGCTCAGGGGGCGGAGCGCGCCCGTGAAGGCCGTGCTCCTCGATCAACGCCGGATCGCCGGGCTGGGGAACATCTACGTGGATGAGGCCTTGTTTGAAGCGCGGGTTCGGCCCGATACGCCGGCCAACGCCATTTCACGGCCGCGGCTGAAGGCGCTCTTCGTGGCCTCGCGCGCGGTCCTGCTACGGGGCATCGAGAACCGCGGTGCGAGCTTCAAGGACTATGTGGATGGCCAGGGAAACGCGGGTAGCCAGCACATGTTCGTCCAGGTCTTCCGGCGCACGGGGCTGCCCTGCTACGCCTGTGCAACGCCGATCCTTCGGATTATCGTCGGCGGCCGGGCGACGCACTTTTGCCCGAAGTGCCAGAAGAAACCGAGGAAGTAGAGGGATTGGGGCGAACGGAGGGGATCGAACCCTCGATCTTCTGGGCCACATCCAGACGCGCTAACCACTACGCTACGCTCGCCACGAACCGGAGATCTAGCTTAGCAGGCCGGGCCGTACCTGCGAAAGGTCAGCGCCGGAATGCGGAGAGGTCGGCGACGAAGACGCTCGGACCGGCGCGCTCTTCCGAACCTGGCGCGCTCTCGACGGTGATCACGACGCTGTCGTAGTCCTTCAGGCCCTGTGGCAGGACTGTGGTGTAGCGAGCGAAGCCGAGGTCATCGGAATTGAAGGTGCCGAGGGGCTGGTACCGGCCCGCGGCGTTCACCCAGAGCTGGTAGGTCTGTCCCCGGGCGAGGCTGCGCAGGCGGCTGGCGATGAACCAGACTTTCTTCTGTTCGCCGTCCCAGATGAATCGGCCGATGGCGGCGCCGGAGAGCTCGCCGTCGACAGAGTAGACCTCCGCGATCTGGCTATCGGGGGAAAAGAAGGCGAGCATCAGCTCGCGGTCGCCCTGAGCGGCGATCAGCAGGTCCGTGGCCCGGCGTGCCTGCTCATCGAGCTGGCGGCTCAGCGCGGCGATCTGGACCTTCTGGGCGAGCGCTTCATCG
>JANMTH010000496.1:0-3267 GCA_031390305.1 Thermoflexaceae bacterium | reverse complement strand
ATCGCCTGCTCCGTGGTAGAGACCCGCTGCTCGATCTCGCCCTGGCGCGAATCGCGGCGGCTGATCGCCTCGCGGCGGCGGCGGATCTCTTCGCCCAGCGCGCGCAGCTGTTCCCGCAGGCCGGTGACGCGTTGCGAGGCGCCCTCGCTCTCGGCTCCCGCCTGGTCGAGGGCGGCGCGGGCCCGGACGAGGGCGTTCTGGGCCTCGTTCCAGCGGTGGAGGTAGAAGGCGCGCAGGAGTTCGGCGAGTTCGGCGGAAAGGCGGCGGTGGTCGGCCGCGCGTTCCGCCTGGCGGCTCAACTGGGCGAGACGCGGCTCGATCTCGTTCACGACGATCGTCACCTTGTCGATGTTCTCACGCGTAGCCGAGAGGCGATCCTGGGCCTCTTTGATCTTCACCCGGAAGCGCTTTACGTCGGCCGCTTCATCGAGGAAGGTGCGGCGCTCGTCGGGACTCATGCTGAGGACTTCATCGACCAGCCCCTGGCCCATGATCGTGTAGCTGTTTTGGCCGACGTCGCCCTTCATCAGGAGGTCGATAATGTCGCGGAGGCGGACGCGTGAGCCGTTGAGGAGGTATTCCGACTCGCCGCTGCGGTAGACACGGCGGCCAACCTCGACATCGGCGAAATCGACGGGTAGCCAGCGGTCCGTGTTGTCGAGGGTGAGGATGACTTCCGCCATGCCGACGGCCGCCCGGCCGCTGGTGCCAGAGAAGATGACGTCTTCCTGCTTGCGAGCGCGAATCAGCCGGACGCTCTGTTCGCCGAGGACCCAGCGGAGGGCGTCGGCGACGTTGCTCTTGCCCGAACCGTTCGGGCCAACGACGGAGGTGACCCCGGCCGTGTACTCGAATGTGGTGCGGTTGGCGAAGCTCTTGAAGCCCTGGATCGTGAGTTTCTTCAGATACATGGACTACCCTCGGCATCAGCCACGAGCTTCGCCATGGCATGCGTTGCGGCATGCTGCTGCGCCTCGCGCTTGCTACTGCCCTCGCCCCGCCCGAGGGTGGCGCCGGCCGCGCGGACTTCGACGGTGAACCGCCGTCCCGCCCCACCGGGCGCCTCCTCAACCGTCACATACTCTGGCGGTTCGTGCCAGCGGGCCTGGACAACGTGTTGGAGCCCCGATTTGGCGTCGATGTGCGATCCCTCGCGGTGGAGGTGCTTGAGTTCCGGGCCGAGCAGGCGGACGACCATCGTTCGCCCCGCGCGGAAGCCGTGGGCGACGTAGACGGCCCCGATCATCGCCTCGAGGGCGCCCGCCAGGTTGCGCTCACGGTCCCGGCCACCGGCCGATTCCTCGCCTCGCCCAAGGGCGATGAACTCGCCGAGGCCCAATCGCCGGGCGGCCGCCGCCAACGTCCGGCCGCGAACGATGTCCGCGCGCATCCGCGTCAGTTCGCCTTCCCCCGAGGCCGGGTACCTACGAAAGAGTTCATTGGCGATGACCATTCCGAGAAGCGCGTCTCCCAGGAACTCCAGACGTTCGTTGGAGATCGCCGTCGCGTCCGCTTCGTTGAGGTACGAAGCGTGCGTCAGCGCCTCTACGAGCAGCGGCTCGGGAAGCGGCTTGACACCGAGCCGCACGATCAGCTCTTCCTGTAGGGGGGCGACAGCCAGCGGCACGGATCCTCCTGCGCGCACCGGCCTGCCCATTCCGGTGGACAGGAAATGCTAAGGTTTCCTAATCATATGAATGTCTTCCCTCCACCGTCAAGGTTGGCGTATCGTGATCGCCGGAGTTATATCGGCTACATGACCATAATCATCACGACCTGCATCGTCTGCGCCGAAACCGTCGAGCCCCATACGGAGGCCTTCTGTGGCCAGTGTGGCGCGCTCTACCATCTGAACCAGCGCGCCGACCGCCCCGGTAAGGATTGCGGCCAGGTCTGGATCAACGAAGAGCACCTGGCCCTCGAGTTCGCCTGCGACAGATGCCTCAACCCCTCGCCGCCGCAGGCCAACCTCGACGACATCCTCGACCTCGATGAGGCCGCCGTGGCCGCCGGCACTTCCGCCTCCTCCCTCGCGGCGGCGGCCGATCGCGGCGAGCTTCGGCACCGCAAGACCTCCGGGGGCGTCTATCTCTTCGAACGGCGAGACCTCGCGGCGTTCGCCGAGCGGTGAACGGCGAACGCTGCTGCGAATGCCGGGAGCCCCTTGGCCGGCGCGGCGTGCTAGTCTGCGCCGATTGCGGCGGGCTCTTCCATTTCCCGGACGCACGGGTCGGCGAAGAGGGCGCGGCCTGTGGCGCGCACGAGATCGGCTTCCGTAACCTGCTGGGGCGCGATGTCGTTCCGCTCTGCCGGCGCTGCGATGTCTCATTCCGCCTGCGCTACCAAATCCCGGGGTGAGGGCGGCGCGGTCTGGGCGGAGTCTGGCCGCGTTCGTGGCTGGGGGTGGCCGCTCCCTTCCGGTCGCGGTTCTCTGGCGTGGGTGGGCCAGCGGTTTCACGCCGGGACGGCAATCAAGGGCCGAGTGTTCTTCAGGGCAGAGACACAGCGGCCTCCGCGCCCGATGATGTCCCCGCCGGCCACCGACGCGCCGAATTCACCCCAGGCAGGTACCAGCCCATGAGCCCGACGCGTGACCGCCGCAAACGGACCCGGAACGCGCCCCGCCCCGAGATCGCGCGCAAGCCCGAGGCACGGTCCGTCACGGGGCTGCCGCACCAGCCGATGCCGGTGTGGCACTGGCGCACCTTTCCCGTGTTCTTCGTCTTCGGCCTGGGGCTCTTCATTGGCGTGCTGACCGGTTCGGTGGGCGGCATCATCCAGGAGAACGGCAACGGCGTGCCGATCACGGTCATCACGGCGATCGCCGCGATAATCCTCGGCCTTGGCTTCTCCCGCTTTATGACGCGCTGGCTCCTGAGCCGCCGGATCGAGCGGCGAAGCAGGGGCTGAGAGGCCCGCGACCCGGCGCGCCCGCGTTTTGCATGCCAGAATACGGGCCGCGGCCGGCTGGCCAGAGGGTAGAACCATGGTCTTCTCCGGTGTCTGCATCCAGGGCTCGAACGTCGGGCGGCACGTCCAGGTCGCTCGCGAAGCCGAGCAGCTTGGCTACGATTCCGGGTGGGTGACGGAGGTCGCTGGGCCCGATGCGGTGACCGTGCTCGCCGCCTGCGCCACCGCCACCACAAGGCTGACGCTCGGCACGGGCATTCTCCCGATCTTCGTGCGCGATCCGTTCCTCGCCGCGCTCACCTTCCATTCGCTCGCCGACCTCGCCGACCGCCCGGTCGTCGCGGGATTCGGGACGAG
>JANMTH010000453.1:0-5280 GCA_031390305.1 Thermoflexaceae bacterium | reverse complement strand
CTGGCGTCGTGACGTCGTCCGGAGTTTGCCTCAGTCTCGATCGACACCTGGGCACCGTCGTCGACGATGGCGAGCACGCGGGTCTGTCTTGGCACCGCCCGACCACCACCTCACGCCGAGCCGGCCGCCGCCAGCGCCCGGCTCAGGCGCGCCCGCACTTCCTTCGCCATCCCGTTCAGCGCGCCCGAAGGTTCGGCTCCGGCGATCAGCTCCGGGTCCTGGGCGGCGACGTGAGTCTGCCCGTCCTCCTCCCAGAGGGCGACGCCGCAGGGCAGGAACGCACCGATCTCGGGCACCGCCTCCATACCCTGGTGGGCGAGCTTCGGGTTGCAGGCGCCGAGGATGTGGTACGGCTTGGTCTCGATCCCGAGCTTCTCCCTCAGTGTCGCCTGGACATCGACAAAGGTGAGGATGCCGAAGCCTTCGGCGGCCAGCGCCTCGCGGACGCGGGCCTCGGCCGGTGCCAGGGTGGCCTTAATGATGGTCGTCAGTGTGCCGTTCATAGTCAGTTCCTTTCGTGTGAGGCGAGGGCCGGTTAGTGGGCGAAGCGGATATCGGGCAGAATTCGGTCGGCCCAGCGTGGCAGCCACCAGGCCTTCGCGCCGAGCATGGTGAGGACCGCCGGGACGAGGATGAGGCGCACGAGCAAGGCGTCGAGCAGGACCGCCGTCCCGAGGATAAGGCCCATCTCCTTCATCGGGAGCGTTCCGAGGGCGGCGAATGTGAAGAAGACCGCGACCATCACCCCTGCGGCCGCGACGATCGGGCGCGCGGTGTGCGCGATCGCGCCGCGCATGGCCTCGGCGGCGTCGTTTGAACGCTCGAAGTGCTCGCGGGCGGATGCGAGGAGGAAGACGGTGTAGTCCATTGAGATTGCGAAGACGAGGGTGAAGAAGAAGAGTGGCGCCCAGGATGTCAGGTAGCCCTGGCTATCGAAGCGGAGGAACCCCGCCGCCCAGCCGTGCTGGAACGCCAGCGCCCCGATCCCGAACGCCGCACCGACCGAAAGCAGGTTGAAAATGACTCCGGCGAAGGCGACCAACAGGCCCTGAAGGGCGAAGAGCAGCAGCAAGAACCCGAGCGCGAGGACGACTCCGATGACAAGCGGCGTGTAGCCGCGAAGGGCGGCGTCCAGGTCGTGATTCTCGGCGACGGGGCCGCCGACCAGCGTCCCCGCCGGTAGCGCGTTTCGGAGCCGCCCTATCAGGTCGTTGGCGGCCTTGCTCGATGGGTCCGAATCCGCCAGTGCCGTGATCAGCGTCGAACCGGACGCGCCCGGCACTGGCGGGAAGACCGCCGCCACTCCGGGCACCCCAGCGATGGCCGCCGCCACACCAGCTGGGTCCGTACCCACGGGGACCACCACCTGGATCGGCCCCGGCCCACCCGGCCCCATCGCCGCCTGAATGGCGTCGTACCCGGCCCGCGCCTGTTTCCCTTCGGGCAGAACGTTGATCCCCGGCATCCCCGTCTCGAGCCGCGCTACCGGCGCGGCGAGCAGAAGGAGGAGCGCCGTCACACCGATGGCGAACGCCGCCTTGCGACGTTGGACAATGCCGACGAACCGTTCCCAGGCGGCGCTGCGGTGGTCCCCCATCGAGTTCCAGGGCATCGAAAAGCGGTTGACGCCAGGCCCGAGGACGGCGGGCAACAGCGTCAGCGCGGCGAGCAGGACGAACGCGACGGAGAGCATCATCCCCGCCGCTATCGACTGGAACGCCGGCACCGGCACGAGGAGAACGGCCGCGATGCTGATGATCACCGTGAGCCCGCTGAACAGCACCGCCTTGCCCGAGGTGTCCATCGTGACCGCGATCGCCCCGGGCACGTCCGCGGGCGCAGCGTGGTGCGCCGCCCGGAACCGGGTGACGATGAAGAGGGCGTAGTCGATGCCCAGAGCGAGGGCGAACATCATGGCGAAGTTCAGCGTCCAGATGGAAAGGTCCAGGGCCTGTGTCAGGCCGAAAAGCACGCCCATCGCGCTCACCAGGCCGACAGCCGTGAGCAGCAGCGGCAGGCCCGCCGCCGCCAGTGAACCGAAGGCGATCACGAGGATGATGGCGGTGATCGGCCAGGTGATCAGCTCCGCCTTGAACATGCCTTTGCGGTTGACCTCGTTGAAGTCCGCCCAGAAGGCCGGCGAACCCGTTAGTGAGACCTGGATCTGGTTGTCGCTCAGTGCGCCAATCTCGTCCGAGACGCGCTCCGCGGCGCGAACGGCCTCCGTGGGGTCCACCAGCGAGCCCGCCTGCACGAGCACGGTTCGCCCATCCGGCGAAGGCTGAGCCGGCAACGCCGGGCCGAACGCGGGCTCGGCCGCGAGGACCGCTCCCACCGCGGCAACGCGTGCCTGGAACTCGGGCGAATCGAGCGTCAGCGTGGGGCTCGTGAGCACCACGGCCGCCGATTGCGACGAGAGCCCGCCGAATTCGCGCTCGATGACCTGGCGCGCTTCCAGCGAATCGCTCGCCCGTACTTCCCACATGGCGCCGGAAAGCGCCGATTCCAGCCTTGGCGCGAACGCGCCCAGGGCGATCGCGAGCACCGCCCACGACGCTATCACCATGCGCCGATGGCCGTGGCTCCAACTTCCGAGTCTTCCGAGGGGTCCTGGGTTCATGGCGGTCTCCGTTGCTTGAGACAATATATAACTACACAACGATAGAACGCAATAGGTACTTCGGACAAAGGGCGGCCGACCGCAGATCCCGGCGGCCAAGTGGGACGAACGGCGGCCGTCCGGTACGCTCCGGCCATCATCAGGAGGACCTCTATGTCGAACCGCGTCTGTGAACTGTTCGGAATCCGCTACCCGGTCGTGATGGGCGCCATCGCTCAGACGCCCGAGCTGGCGGCGGTCGTCTCGAACGCTGGCGGCCTCGGCTGCATGGCGGGCGCCGCCGCCCCGGTGGCCCTGCTCCGCGAGCGAATCCGGAAGTTCCGTGACCTTTCCGACAGGCCATTCTCGATCAACTTCCCGATAGTCCTCACGCCCGAGAAGGACTTGCCGCCGAAGATGGAGCTGATGATCGAAGAGAAGGTGCCCGTCGTGATCACGTCGGCGGGCAACCCGAAGCTCTGGACGTCGTACCTGAAGGCGGGCGGTTGCCGTGTGGCACACGTCCTCCCGACCCTCTACCACGCGCGCAAGGCGGTCGAGGCTGGTGTCGATGCGATCATCGCCGAGCCCGCCGAGTCGGGCGGATACCGAGGCGAGCAGGAGGTGAGCATGATGGTTCTCATTCCCGCCATCCGCCGCGCCTTCCCCGAGATGCCGCTGATCGCGGCCGGCGCGGTGGCCGATGGGGCTGGCCTTGCGGCCGTTATGGCGCTCGGCGCGGAGGGAGTGCAACTCGGCACACGCTTCATGATGACGGTCGAAGCGAACGCCCCGGAGCACGTCCGGAAGCTGATCATCGCGGCCACCGATACGTCTACGATGTCGGCGGAGGGCCGTGTGAAGCCCAGGGTGAACCGCCCCGAGCTCGCCGAGCAGGTGCTGGGCGAAGCGAAGCGCACCCAGATGGGCCAGGTCTCCGCCCTGATCGACAGCGTGAAGACGGTCGAAGAGGTGATCCGCGACCTCATTGAGGGCGGCGCGAAGGTCGCCCGTGACGTCGACCGGGCGATGTCGGAGTTGGCCGCCGTGGCCGCGCGCTGAGGGGTTTCGCTATCCTCGGTAGTTCACGCGGGGCTACTTACTTGACAGCGGGCCGCCTGGGGCGTTGACTCCGCCTGCCTGGTAAGCCGGGCGTTGGCCAGCCGTCCCGAAAGGCCGGCCAGCGCGAACCCAATTCGAATCCGAGGAGTTGCCTGCCATGGGCCTGAAGAATCCCGCCTGGTACCGCGAAAGCCTTCGTGACGGCCGCGTCACCTACATCGCTGGCGAATCCGTGCCCGATGTCACGGAGAACGCCTGGTTCGATGTCGCCATCGCCAATACGGCCGAGGACTACGTCTACGACGACCCGGCGACGCGCGATATCCGCGTCTACGAGACGGAGGACGGCACCCTCGCGCACCGCATCTTCAAGATCCCGACCTCCGTCGATGACCTGGAGAAGCGGATCAAGCTCTCGCACATGACGAGCATCAGCACCGCCGTCTCGGCCGTGTTGATGGCCCTCTACAACATCAAGGACCAGGTGGCGGCGGTGAACGGCCAGTACGCCGAGAACATCGAGCGCATGTACAAGCACTGCCGCGACAACGACCTGCGCGCGGACCAGTGCATCACCGACGCCAAGGGCGACCGTTCGCGCCACCCCAAGGACCAGGACGACCCCGACCTCTACATGCGCATCCTCGACAAGAACGCCGACGGAATCATCGTGCGCGGGGCGAAGCTGCACATCAGCGGCGCGAGCCTCGTCCACGAACAGACGGTGATGCCGACGAAGGCGATGGGGCCGGGCGAAGAGCAGTGGTCGGTTTCGTTCTCGATCCCGACGAACGCCCCCGGCGTGCGGATCATCAACCGCGCCTACGCCCACCCGAACCTGAGCGAGATGGACTACCCGATCAGCGCGAAGCACAACGCGCCGGAGGGCTTCGTCGTCTTCGACGACGTGTTTGTGCCCTGGGACCGCGTCTTCCTGGCGGGCGAATACCCGCTGGCCGGGGTCCTGGCCCGCTCGCTCGGCCTCTGGGAGCGGGTCGGCGGCCTGATCGCGCTGGTGGAGCGCTCGCGCCTGCTCGTCGGCACGGCCCAGCTGCTCTGCGAGATGAACGGGATCAACAAGGCCTCGCACATCCAGGAGAAGATCTCCGACCTCGTTTTCTACGCCGAAATGCTGCGGATGTCGCTGGAGAGCGCCGTTCGGAACTACAAGGTGACGGAGACGGGGATGGTCTACCCCGACCCGATGGCCGTGAACGTCGGCAAGTTCTACGGCGCGAACAACTGGCATTCCATGGTCCAGAAGATCCACGACATGAGCGGCGGCCTCGTCCTCACCCTGCCCACGGAGGCGGACTACCGGAACGAGGAGATCACGAAGACGCTGGACAAGTACCTGCACACGAAGAACGACGTTCGGGTGGAGGACCGGATGCGCGTCTACAACCTGATCCGGGACCTGACGGCCGACGCCTACGGTGGCTGGGAGCTGGTGACGACGATCGCCGCCGGCGGCGGGCTCGCGGCCCAGCGCATCGTGACGATGGGCGGCTACGACCTTGAAGGGGCGAAAGACCAGGCGCGGATGGCGGCGGGGATCACGCGGTAGGGGCGTGGGCGAAGTCGGCGTAGGCTCGGACGAGCCAATCGGCCACCAGCTG
>JANMTH010000438.1:0-2519 GCA_031390305.1 Thermoflexaceae bacterium | reverse complement strand
GTGAAGGCCGACTACTTCAAGCGCTACTTCGCCGACATGTCACTGAACGAGGACTGGGCGAGCGGCAGCCTCGGTGCTTTCAACGCCCTCGAGCACGAGCCGATGACGCTGTCGTACCTGAGACCGGCGCTCGATTCACTGTCCTACATCCAGTCCAACCGGCGAATCTTCTTCCTCGGCGCCTGGCTCGGCGCGTTCCTCGGCGGCCAGACCAGCCAGTCCGCCCTCGACGCTGTGCGTGGATTCCTCGCCGAGAACCCGAGACTCCCGGCGGACTTGAAACAGAAGGTGCTGCAGACCGCCGATGAGTTGGAGCGAACGGTTCGAATCAGAACGCGGTGGCGGTAATTCTGGACCGTAATGGAGTAGTTCTATTTTGTTGTCCAGTTTGACGAAACAACATAAGCTGCTTATGTTAAGTGCATGAAGATCGGCATTCAGCAGTACTTGGCCGAGATAGGGCGGCGCGGCGGCCTCAAGAGCCGTCGAGTCCTGCATCCCGAAACGGCTCGATCCATGGTGAAAGTCCGGGAGGCCAGGCGCGCCTTTCGGCGCTTCCACGCCTCATGCTTCTGGTCCTACCGGCCGGATCTGGTGATCGGGGTCGCCGATGTCGCCTGGGTGGCGGACCAGCTAATGCGGCACGGGAACCGGGACGCTTGGCGGATCGGCCGATCATTGTGCCGTTAACCGATCTTCAGCGGACCATTCTGGCCCTGTTGGCCGCGAACCGCGGGCCGGACAGCTATCTCGCTGGGGGCGCCGCGCTCCACTTTGCCCTCAACTCTATTCGGTACAGCAACGACCTGGATTTCTTTCACGACACGGTCCAGCGCGTGGCGACCGCTTTCAACATGGACTTCGCCCTGCTGACCCAATCGGGGTACGAGGTCCAAGTCGAGTTGAGTCAGCCCGGATTCATCCGCGCGGTCGTACGCCGGGACGAGGGCGCAACCAGAGTGGACTGGGCACACGACTCCGCCTGGCGTTTCATGCCCCCGGTGCGCGATGCGTTGGGCGGGTTCCTGTTGCACGAGGTGGACCTCGCGATCAACAAAGTTTTGGCCTTGGCGGGCCGGGACGAGCCGCGCGACTACCTCGACATCGTGTATATCCACGAGCGGATTCTTCCCCTCGGCGCATTGTGCTGGGCCGCGGTGGGAAAGGACCCCGGGTTCACCCCGCTCTCCCTCCTCGAGCTGTTGAAGCGAAGAGGGCGGCACAGCCCGGCGGAGCTGGGGAGGCTGCATCTGGCCGTTCCCGTCGATCTGGTGGCGACCAAAACCATCTGGCGGTCCGCGCTGGAAGAGGCGGAGCTATTTGTCCGCGCGCGGCCTGAGGCCGAGCTCGGCTGCCTCTACTACGCCGCATCCACCAAGGGCTTCGTGATGCCACAGCCCGACACCGATTACTCCAGTCAGGGGTTGTGGCTCCACTTCGGCTCCCCCGGTGGCGTACTGCCGCAAGTCGGCGATGTCGAGTAAGGCGCTACGCCATCAGATAGTCGAGCACGTCACCCGCCGAGTAGTGGGTCCGGCCCGCCAGGAACTCTCCGATCAATTCGAGATCGTCCCCACTGGTGACCATCGGAGGCTCCACCTCTCCTTTGGCGCGGACCGGGCCGAGGCCGTGGGAGGCGGTCAGGGCGTTGAACAACCACTGGCGGCCCACGGTGTCTTCCACTTTGCCGCCCTTCTTGACGTACGCGGCGACCGGTTCACCGGGACAGCGATAGCCGATCTTCCCCTCCGGCGTGCAATAGGCCACCCGGAGACCGCCGAGGTCGCAGAGACGTTCTCGACCAACAGTGGCACCCGGATCGCCCGGCCAGCGCACCACCTTGAAAGGATATCCGGTGGGTGAAGCCCGCGGGTCGGTCATCACCGTCACCTCGCCGCGCGCCGCGTGCGTCAGCACCGAACGCTTCAAATCCTCGGCAAGCCCGGATTCGTCAGAATAGGCAAAGAGCGTTCCCACCTGAATGCCGGACGCGCCGGCCGCCAGGGCTTCCTGCAAGCGTCCCTTCCGCCCGGCTCCGCCCGCAAGCCAGAACGGAAGGCCGAGTTCCGCGATCTTCGCCAGGTCAACCGCGTCTCGCTCCCCGTACAGGGGCTCGCCGCGCTCGTTGAAGCGTGGCTCCCCTCGCGGTGGAGCGTTGTGGCCGCCGGCGGTCGGGCCCTCGATGACGAAGCCGTCAATGCGGCCGCTGGCCTTGCGGGCCAGCATGGTCGCGAGGGAGTTGCTGGCGATGATGGCGAGGAACAGTGGGCGTCGAAGCTCCGGCGGCGTCGTGGTCCAGAATCCCTTCGGATCCAGGGTGAGGTGTTCCTCTCGGCCGGGCGGAAGACCCTCGACCTCGAACCGGAGCGAGGCCGGCTGATGTTGCGCAAGGTGGTCGAGCGCAGCCGGGATTTCCCGGGGAATCCCCGCACCCATCAGGATGACATCGACGCCGGCCAGCATGGCGCCGTAGAGGGAGGGCAGGGTGGGGATCTGGACCTTGGTGAGCAGATTCATCC
>JANMTH010000411.1:0-1818 GCA_031390305.1 Thermoflexaceae bacterium | reverse complement strand
ACGCCGATCAGGAGCGCGTTCGAAGGGAGGTGGGTGAATACCATCGTGTTCACCAGCCCGAAGCGCGTCGAGAGGCGCGAGGAGACGATAAACGAGACCGCCTGGAAGAAGGTCGCGCCGAAGAAGACGGCCCCCGTGACCGCGGGGTCCATGTTGAATTCGCGGAGGAGGAAGAGGGCGACGAGGCTGGAGACGATCATCCCCCCGGCGAAAGAGTCCGTCGCGAACAGCGCCGAGAGCGTGACGACCCGCCGCCGGGATGGGCCGAGGCCGCCCCGGCGCGCCCCTTCCGCGAGTTCGGCCGTCGCTGGAAGGCGAACGACGAGCGCCAGCGTGAGCAGGCCAAGGGCCGCGTAGCTCGCGAACATCCAACGCGTCGCGCCTTCTTCGCCCAAACCCGGGAAGAGCGCCACCACGCCGACGAGCCCCGAGGCAAGCGCGCCAAACGCCCCCGCCAACGAACCGGCGATGTTGAAGCGAGCGAAGGTCTTCACCCGCTCCTGGCCCTTCGCGACCTGGGCGATGACCGCCTGTTCGACCGGCAGAAGCGCGGAGACATCGCCAGAGGTGGCGTTCACGGTGCCCAGGAAGGCGGTGAGCAGGAGCAGAGGGAAGGAAGTCGAAAGCGCGTAGGCGACGCCGCTCAGCGCCGTCAGCACGGCGCCGGCGATGAGGACCCTCCGCCGCCCGAAGCGTTCTGTATAGCGGCCAACGAGAAAGGTCGCCAGCGATGTCCCGACGAGAGCGCTGGAGGCGACCAACCCGGCCTCCCAGCCCTTCATCCCGAGGATGTCGAAGTATCGGGCGAGGAGGATCGCCATCATTCCGTCGCCGAAAGTCCTCAGCGCCTTGCTCGCGAAGAGGATGCGGGTGGTGGCCTGGGCAGGGTTCAAATGCTGGCGCCGTACGTGCGCTCGGTTTCGCGGCGCCCGGCCGCATGCAAGTCTGGATGGGGCATGGCGCACCTCGGACCGAATTCGCACGAAGGATAGCGGGTGGTAGCCGTGGATGCCGCGCGGAAGCGCTCAGTGCGGCGCGGTCGGTCACACTCCCGGTCGAATCCACGCCTCGAGGTACTCAAAAGCGTTGATAACCGCTTTCGGCTCATCGCTCAGGCAGATTCTCGTGAGTCCACGCACCTGATCTCCAACGCTCATCTGCTGGCGCGACCGCGTAATGATGCCGGCGTGGTCACGCCCTTGCTCCATCCATTCCCAGTGCAGTTGGGCGAAGTCCTTGCGGTTCGCGGTGTAGATAGCGCGCCGGTCCGCTGTGGCGAACGCAAGCTGCCCGCTATCTGAGGCACGCTCGCGGCCAGCTTCGAGCGAAGTCAGGACGTCGAAACCAGCCAGACGCAAGCGCTGAACGACAGCCTCGTTCGCCGAATCCTGGTCCATGTAAAGCCGAATCGCCATTCGTCAGGCGGTAGCGCTGGCGCGAAGCGCGATGTCCTCGGCAAAGGCGGCTTCGTACGACAACCGATCGTCTTCCAGCTCGGCCTCGACCGCCGCCCTGTTCGCCAGGTAGAAGGCGATGCCGGCGTAGACGTGCGCGAGCGGCAGCTGATAGTCGGAAGCGATTCGCTCCGCGGACTGGCCAGCGTTGAAGCGCATCGCGACCTCCAGCACAGGGTAGCGCGTCCCCGCCAGGCAAGGCCGACCCCCGTACACGCCCGGTGTTCGCGTAATCAAAGCGCCGACATCCGTGGTCCTATTGGTGGCCATGAGCCAGTCTACCAGTTTCCCGGGGCTTCCAGGCGCGGCCAACCGCACGCGGCCGCAACGGCCAGGGCGAAGACAAGGGCGTGCCGGACATCCC
>JANMTH010000388.1:0-1860 GCA_031390305.1 Thermoflexaceae bacterium | reverse complement strand
CGAGCCCGAAGACGGCGTTAGCGCACGGCCTGGGCTCGTCCGCGTTCCTGGATCGCCCTCCGACGCTCGGCCACCATCTCCTGGTTCACGTTCTTGCGGCTGTATTCGTCTGAGGCGATCAGCTCGAGCCGCAGGCCTTCGCGCAGCGACGTCTCGTACCCCTCGTCGGCGATCCGCTTCACCTCGCGAATCACGCCCTGGTCACAGGACTGAATGTCGCGGGCAAGCTGCATCGCCGTCAGCATCAACTCATCCGCCGGAACGACGCGGTTGAGCAGGCCCCAGCGTTCGGCATGTTCGGCGCCGAGATAGTTGCCGGTGTAGTGCAGCTCCTTCGCCCTGCCCGTGCCGATCCAGCGGCCCAGGCGCTGGCTCAGCCCCCAGCCGGGGACGATCCCAACCCGTGCGTGGGTATCGGCGAAGCGGGCATTCGGCGTCCCGATGAGAAAGTCGCACATCAGCGCCAGCTCGAAGCCGCCGGTGACCGCGACGCCGTTGATCGCACCGATGATCGGCCGGTCGAACTCTTCGAGCGCCCGCCGGAGGTCCGTGTTCGTCACCGCTTCAAGCCCCCCTGTGGCGCCAGTCTCGCCACCCAACTCCTTCAGGTCGAGCCCCGCGCAGAAGGCCCGCCCGGCGCCCGTCAGAACGACCACGTCAACCGCGGGGTCGGCCTTCAGCGCGTCAAACGTCTCAACGATCGCGCGGCGCAACTCCGCGGAGAGGGCGTTCATCGACTCTGGGCGGTTCAGGGTGACAACGGCTACCCCGTCGTGGATTTCAGTGAGGATCACGGGCATGGCGGCTTCTTTCGCTCGAGAGTGCGGCCATGGTAGCCGCTGAGCGAACGAACGGCATGGCGGACGCAGAAGTCCTACTGGGCCTCTACCTTGCGCGCCGCTTCGAGGGCGGCCGCGATGGGAGCGGGCGGTTCCTTGCCGTGGTCCGTGAAGGCCCTGGCGAAGGCCGGGGCGAGGCCCCCGAAGACCGTCTGCATCTGGTCTTCCACCCAATCCCGGCTCTCGATCACCGGCCCGAGCTGTCCCTGGAACTGGGGCGCGACGTAACGCATGAGCAGCTCGTAGCTATGGAACGTCTTCTGAGTGTTCGCCCATTCGTGGGAGAAGCAGAGCACTCCACCGAGACCGCCCGATCGCTCCTGGAGGACCTTGATCTGCGCGATCGCGTCGTCTGGCGTGCCACAGATCATCGTGCCGCGTTCGATAGCTTCCTCGATTGAAGCGGGCGGCGTTGGGCCGGCGAGGACGTTCGCAACCGGGGCCTCCGGGTTCTTCCGGTCGCCCCAGTACGCCCGCCGGGCGTAGCCATCGCGGAGGTCTTCGATCGCTTCGCGGCGAGAGTCGGCGAGGTGAACGCTCATCACCACCCGCCAGTTGGCGCGGTCCACCCGCTTCCCGCTCTCGGCGGCCGCCTCCTCTACCCAGCTCCAGGTCCGCTCGAACGCTTCGCTATCCGCTCCGGCAACGGAAAGGAGGCCGAGGCCGTGCTTCCCCGCCGCCACCGGCCCCGTCGGCGTGAACGTCGCCGCGACGGAGACAGGGAGGTGCGGTTCGCTGAACATCGCCATCTGGAGGCGGGCCTCCCGCAGCGTGAACCAGTCCGTCGTCATCGAAACGGGCGCCTTCGCTTCGAAGAGGGCCATGATCGCGTCGAGCGATTCGTGCATCATCCGCCGCTGGTTCACCGGGTCGATGCCCATCATGTAGGCGTCAGTCTGCGACCGGGCCAGCTACCAGCAAACTGAGCGGGGACATGGCCGTAGCGACGCTGGCAATCAGCGACATCACGCGTCCCTGCATATCCGGCCGTACGGTGGACTGGACGATTGCGAACAGCGGG
>JANMTH010000359.1:0-3868 GCA_031390305.1 Thermoflexaceae bacterium | reverse complement strand
GGATGACCCAGGGCCTGGCGATGGAGCTGCAGGAGGACGGCATCGCCGTGAACTCACTTTCGCCGGAAGGGGTCATCCGCACGCCCGGCAACCGCTTCGGGCAGACGAGCGCTGAGACTCCGGACGCGGAGTTCGAAGAGGCGGCGCTGATGGGCAAGGCGGCGGTCTGGATGTGTCAGCAACCGTCGACGTACACGGGCCATATCGTCTTCGATACGGAGCTCTGCCGCGAGCAGGGGCTTTAGGGACGGTTCAAAGGGAGCAGCATCGCGAGCAGGTAGAGGTCAGCGTCTGTTGCGCCGCGTGCCGTTCGCCAGGCAACGAACGCGGTCTGCGCCAGCCGCACGGCTGCCTCGGCGCGGTGCCGGGTGAATGTCCCGCCGGTGTTGTAGTCAGCCTCATGGCGTTCTTGTTGCAGGAGGACGAAGGCGTCGGCCACGATAGACACCTCGGCCGAAATGGCCACGCCCGAAGTCGCGAGCGACCTCGGAAGGGTTCCGCCCTGGAAGGCTCCGCTCGCCTCGGCCATCCTCGTGTGGGCGAATGCGCGGCTCACGAGCGTGCGGTGAAAGTCCCGGTCAGCCCCATGGACCAGGCGCCGCGCTGCGTCATCGGTGAGCAGGTGGAACACCGCATAGTACGCCGTCGAAACGGCCCGCCGCAGGCTGGCCTGCTTCGGTCGCCTTGGCTCAAGGTTGGTCAGGCGGCCGGCTTGCGACAGGAGATCGTCCGCGAGACTCACGCCGGAACGCGCCTCGGATCGGTGGCAACCGATACGGCTGACGGCCGCACGTACGCCCAATGGTCAGGAAGCAGCGTTCGAACGCGCGCCTCGAGGGCGTGGCGGTACTCGGTCCAGGTTAGCCAACCGGCATGTGCGCGATCATCGCGGTACACCACGGTCACAAAGACCGACGGATAGCCGACGGAGTCCTCGCCCATCGCGATCTCCCAGCGGCTGACGTCGGCCGCCTTTCCCGGGTCGAGGGCGATGAGCTGCTCTCGGATGAGATCCGGGGTGATGGTGGCCATGCCGTTAGTGTACCGGTTCGCCCGCCGCTTCGCGGGCTTGGGCGAAGTGCATTTCGAGGTGGCCGATGACGAACCGCTCGCTCACCTGCTCGAGGCTCCCGCCATGGCCCGCGAGAACATGCCCATGTCGAAGCATTCGGGGGTCTCGTTCGTCGGCCCATAGAGGAAGGCGAAGCCGTTTTCGAACGGGCCGAGGAGGAAGCCGCCGAGCGAGGGGTCGGCGGCGAGGGCGGTGCTCACGCGCGCCATGTCGATGTTGAGGAGGCGGAAGTGGTTCGCCCCCGCGTACCGCTTGGCGGTTTTGGCGTAGTCGGGGACGACGACATCGTCGCGCACTTCCAACTCCATGCGCCCGCCGCAGCCTTCGAGGCGATACCGATCGGCGCCGGGCACGGGCGAGGCGATCGGGACCACGGAATATCCCAACACCTCTTCATAGAAGCGTTTCGCCCGCGGGAAACCGTGGGACGAGTAGTGCACGATGGCGAAGGGGGCGGCGGGACGCCGGGTGAAGATGAAGTCCTGGCCGTCGCTGCCGTAGAAGCGGATGCCGTCTTCTTCGGGGCATTCGACCGGCTCGCTGAAGGTGTCGCGGCCGTCGGTGTCGCGGAGCGTGTGGTAGGCGGCCCAGGGGTCGTTTACGGGCACGCCGATCGTGAGGTCGCCTTGTGATGGTTCGCGGCTCGGCCTGGGCTGGATGAAGCCCGGCTCGATCTGGATGAGATCGATCTGGTGGCCGGTTTCCGGGTTCTCGATGTAGTGGGTGATGTAGCGGTCGCCGAGGGCGTGGGCCGTCCGCTGCCCGATAGGGTCGCCCTCCACGTTGCGGAATTCGAGCGGTTCGGGAGCGCCGGGCTGGGTGTTCGTGTAGCCGAGCTTGCGGAGCGCCGCTTTCGTGCGTTCGATATCGCTGACGTGGAGGCCGTGGTGCGTCTGTGGCAGGGTGGCCATGGCGTTCTCCCGGTGTAGTGCCTCGAAACTGGACGAGTAGCCAGATTGTACGCCGCTGGCCGGGTCGAGTCTCGAACGTGGATTCCGGGAAGTCCCCCTCCGAGGCAACGGCTTTCCATGAGGTAGCGCGGTCTATCTTGAACGCGTTCTGCCAGGTTCCTCTAGCAGGGTGCTGAGAAAGGGTACGATTGGGGACGAAGTCGACAATAACGCATTGCTCAGGGTAATTTCCCGAGTCTAGCCTTCGGGACGAAGGATATGACGCCTGAGTTTTTCATCACCCTGCTAGAATGGGAATCGCCATGAAGTACTTCCTTGTGGAACGCGACCGCTCTACCCGCACCACGCGGTACATGGAACTCTCCGATCGCGACGAGGCGTTGCGCCTTCTCAACGAGAAGGAGAAGACGAGGGCGCCTGAAATGGAGGTCGTGCTGCTTGTGGCGCGCACTATTGAGGATCTGAAGGGCACCCATTCCCGCTACTTCTTTTCCGCCCGCGAGTCGAACGACCGCTTAAGGGGAGCGTACGGCCTGTCCGCGTAGGCTCTGCCTGTGTATAGCCCGCCGCACTCTCGCTTGTTTCAACCTTTCGCCGCGCCGGCTGGTTGGCCGGGGCTGGTGACCAGATCGTGCGCCATGCGGGCGACACTGCTCACGGCTGGCACCCCGCCCAGGGGCCGCGCCATTCGTACGCTCGCCAGGATCGCCAGTTCGACCGCGGCGGCGGCCATGGCGCCGGCGAGCATGCTGTCTTCGGGACGGGCTTCGAGCTGTCCCGTGGTGAGGGCGAAGGCGACGTCGCCATCGCCGAAGGTATGAACGGGAGAGATCGCCCGGGCCATGCCGTCGTGCGCCTGGTAAGCCAGACGCTGGACTGCGTGATGGTCGAGCGTGGCGTTGGTGGCGACACAGACGAGCGTGGTGTTCTCGATGAAGGCGTCCATTTCCGCTGTGCGCGTGGCCAGCGCTTCGGCCACCGCGAGCATGCGGCCGTTCAGGAGCGGGCCGGCGACGAGCGCACCAGTCGCGGGGTCGATAATGTTGCCGACGGCGTTGGTGACGGCGACGGCGCCGACAATGAGCCCGCGTGGGGTCACGAGACTGGCGGTGCCGAAGCCGCCCTTCAAGCGGCCAGCCTCTCCGAGTAGCTTGGCCACGGTCGCGCCGGTCCCTGCGCCGATTGAGCCCTGGGCGACCCGGCCGGACTTCGCCCGGAGCGCCGCGCGGTAGCCTTCGGCTTCGCCGGGGAAGGCCCCGGGTTGGCCGATGCCGAGGTCGAAGATGACGGCGCCGGGGACGATCGGTACGGGGCCAGCGGAGGTTTCGAAGCCGACACCCCGTTCGGCAAGGTAGCGGACCACACCGCTGGCCGCCGCGAGGCCAAAGGCGCTCCCGCCGGTGAGCAGGATGGCGTGGCAGCGGCGGACGATGTTGGCTGGCGAAAGGACATCCGTTTCGCGGGTACCGGGTGCGCCACCGCGGACATCGACGGCCGCGAAGATGGTCGTCGGCGCGAGGATGACGGTGCAGCCCGTGGCGGCCTTTCGGTCCGTGAAGTGGCCGACGGTCACGCCCGGTACGTCGGTGATGGCGTCGTTGCGGCCGGCTCTCCAGGCGAGGGTGGGAGCGTTCATTCGCGGCCGCGCCAGCCCGCCGTCTGGCGGGCGCCAAGGTAGGCCCCGAGGAAGCCGCGGGCGATGGATGAGAGGTCGGCGGCGAGGTCGGCGAGGTTGGCGGCGTCCTGTTCTTCGCCGCCGAAGCTGGCGGCGAAGGGCTGGCCCTCCTTGTCGATACCGGCGAACCAGCACTCGGAAGGGACGTTCCGTGGGCCAACCGCCGGGAGGAGGAGCATCGGATTCCCGGCCTCGGCGGCGGCGACGAGG
>JANMTH010000328.1:0-9700 GCA_031390305.1 Thermoflexaceae bacterium | reverse complement strand
ACGCGCGGGCCGCCCTTGCGCGCCAGCTCACGCGCCAGTACAGCGACGAACACGGCGCCGTGCACGCTATCACGGTCAGCCCGCGGACCGAGGACGAAGTGGCGGCGGCGATCCAGCAGACGGACCGGGGGAACACGATCGCGATGCCCCCGTGGCAGCTTCAGCGGCTCCTGGGCGTTGTCGCCACGGAGGTTGAACGGGTAGCCGGCCAGGGCCGCGAGCCTGTCATCCTCTGCTCATCACGCATTCGGCTGGCGCTACGGAGGCTGCTGGAACGGCGTTTGCCGAACGTCGCCGTCCTCTCCTTCGCGGAAGTGACACATCAGGCCACCGTGGAAGCGGTGGGGAATATCGAGGTGAATGGTGGAATCGAAACGATTCATCGGTAGTGACATGACGCGCCTGTACGAACGGGTACGCCGGGAATTCGGGCCCGATGCCGTGATCGTGCGGACGCGGTCGCTGATGCGGGAGAACGCCGAGCCGCTCATCGAGATCGTGGCGGCGCCCGCGGACGCCGAACCGGAACTCTCGCTGGACCTGCAGTGGACGATGGTGGATGGAGCCCTCGGGCGGCTCCAGATCGCTCGGCCGCGGGCTACGATCGGCGATGTCGAAGACGCTATCGTGCGCGAAGCGATCGGCCAGCCGGAGCCGCTCGGCCGGCTGGCCGAGCCGGCGCGGTACGCCACCGGCCAGCACCCCGGCGAACGGCGGCCGCACTCCTTCGCCGAAGCGTCCACGCCCGAGGAGGAAGATCCCGAGCCTGGGCCTCGTCCGGCTTCGCCCCATAACGTTCCCTTCGAGCAGCGCGTACGGCGCCGGAGCTTCGCCCCGTTGGATGGCCTGCCGGCGATCGATCCGCCCCTTCCCGGCTGGGTCGTTGGGCGGGAGCAGGTGGCCACGCGGCCGCGTCCAGCGGAAGCGGGAAGCCTGACTGGCGAGCTTATCGCGGCGGGTCTGAGCGAGCTGGCCGCCGGGCGGGCCGGGGCTGCCGCCGATCCGGGCCGCGACGCCGCGAGCGCCCTGGCCGCCGCCCTCGGCCGCAACGAGCCACGCTTCCCTGGCGACGGCGAGACGGCTGTGATCACGCTCCAGGGCCCTCCGGGCTCGGGCCGGACTACGGCCCTCGTGCGCATGGCGCTGGACTGCGCCGACGCCGGCCGCGAGGTGATCCTCGTGGCCGCTGACTCATCGCGCGCGGCCGCCCGCGAACAGCTCCACGCCTACGCGGAGGCGACGGGCTTGCCGATCCTCGACGCGCCGGACCAGGCGGCACTCCTGCGCGCAATCGAGGACTCGAGGGCCGGCGCCTGTGTGTTCGCCGATCTGCCATCAGCGGGGCGGACGTTCGGGCGGCTGGAGGGGATCGAGCACTACGCCTACGCCGTCCTCCCATCCACGTGGCACTACGCCGCCCTGGCGGCCCTGTTGCGGATGCATCCGGCACGCGGGCTGGCCGGGTGCATCCCCACGTTCATGGACTACACGGCCCAAACGCCGGCCCTGGCTTCGATCCTGATCGAGCAGAGTCTCGGTATCGCCTTTCTCTCCACCGGACCCGACGTGGCGAGTGGCCTGGTGGCGCCCGACTTTAGACGTATGGCATTGGGGATTCTCCGGGCGTCCACGGGGGACACAACGGATGGGCGAATGCTGGCCAGCGCCTGAGACTGAGGAGCAGGGAGTACCGTCACGATGTTTCGTCCGTTCACCGTCGCTCGCTGGGGCATGTCTCTCGCACTCGGGGCGACGGTGATGAGTGTCTGGCTTGGGCAACGAGCCGGAGCTTCGCTCGACTACACCCTCCTTCGCGGCGTCTTCGTCTTCGTGGCGGTGACGGCCCTGGCACTCGGCGCCGAAGCACTGCTGAGCGTGAACGTTGTGCCCCGCCCGGCGAACACGACTACCGAATCACCTGCCCCTCAACGGGCAGCCGACGAATAAGCCAGGAGACCACTAATGGCCGCCGCCGCCCAAATCATCGCACCCCTGACTGACCGCGATGCCGCTATTCAGCAGTACGCACCGCTCGTGAAGTACGTCGTCGGGCGGCTGGCGATCGGTCTGCCAGCGATCCTCGACTACGAGGACATCCTCAGCTACGGAACGATCGGCCTTATCGAGGCGCTCGACCGCTTCGACAACACGAAGGGGGTGAAGTTCGAGACGTATGCCATTAGCCGTATTCGCGGCGCGATCATCGACGCCCTGCGTGCCCTCGATCGGCTCCCCCGGTCCGTCCGCCAGAAGGCGAAGCGGCTGGAGCTTATCTCCCAGGAGCTGACCGTTTCGCTCGGCCGCGAGCCGACGGAGCAGGAGCTGGCGGCTGGCATGGGGCTCACCCGCGAGCAGTACCACGGGGTCCTGGTCGATTCGAGTTGGGTGACGGTCTCGCTCGACGGGCTCCTCGACCGCGACGACAACAACGAGGGTTCGAGCGGCACGGAGATGCCCGCCGACCCGAACGAAGAGGACTTCACGGGGCGGTTGGAGAAGCGCCAGATGCTCGACGCGTTGGCCGGCGCGGTGAAGGGCCTGCCCGAGCGCGAACTGCTGATCGTGAGCCTGTATTACAAGGACGAGATGACGATGAAGGAGATCGCCCAGATCCTCGAGATCTCCGAATCGCGCGTCTGCCAGCTCCACGGGCGCGCCCTGGGGCGGCTTCGTACGCGCCTCGCCCGCGAGCGCGGGTCGTAAGGGAGACGGAATGAACGACGCGATCGTCCTCCTCGCGCTTTCCCAGCTCGTGTGCATCGGTGGCATCGGCTACCTCTACCTGCAGCTTCAGAAGCTGCGCGCGGGCCTGCCCCAGGGGACCCGCCAGCGGCGCGCCGAAACGCGCGAACCGCGGTACGCCGATGCGCAGGCGGAGGCCGAGGCGCGTGTTCCAGCGGCACGCCGCGGACAGCAGCCGCCGCGCCGGCCAGAGGCGCAGCCGGCTCCGGCACACCGCGCCTATCAGCAGCATGCCGGCGCGCCACAATCGCCCGCGGCGCTCGCCTCTCAGCTCACGCAGATGGGCCTCGATATTCCCGCGCTCGCGCGGAGGATGAACCGGAGCGAGGAAGAAGTGCGCCTGCTCCTTCGCCGCCAACAGGTGGCGCGCTAATGCGAATGCGCCTTGCCGCCGCAGTTGGGATTGTCGTGATCGCGGGCGCGCTCTGGTTCGGCGTGGCGCCGGCCGGGGCCAACGGCGTACCCCAGCTGGTGAAGCTCACCTACCTCGAAGGCGTCTCGAACTTCGGCCCGAAGGAGAGTGAGGGCGTCGTCGAGTTCAGTTTCGCTGAGGCGTATGTCCGCCTTGAAGTGAAGCACCTGAAGCCCCAGGCCGGGCACATCTACGAAGGCTGGCTGGCCGGCGGCGCCGGAGCCCCGCTCTCGATCGGGGTGATCGAAGTCGACGCCGGGGGCGCGGGGGCGATGGAAACGAAGATCGAAGGCCTGGAACGGTACGACTACAACCTCTTCATCGTGGCCGCACGGGCGACGGGCGAGGCGGCGGGAACGATGCCCGCCCAGAAATCGATCGCCGGGCGGTTCACCCTGATCGCGGATGGCGAAGGTGAGACGGTCGGCGGCGATGTCAGGCCCGCTCAGCTTCCGGATACGGGCGAGCCTTCCGAGGGGCGGCCGTGGAGCCGGATCGTCATGACGGGCGGGGTGATGGCCGGAGTCGCCTTCATCCTCGCCGGGCTTATCCGCACGAAGCGGAGAAGGAGGACAGCGTGATCAAGGGACTGTACGCGGCGTTCACGGCGATGGAATCGTCGTGGCGGTACTACGACCTGCTTTCAAACAACGTCGCGAACGTGAGCACGCCCGGCTACAAGCGCGAGGTCGCTTCCAACCAGGCCTTCAGCGATGTCCTGCTCTCGCGCCAGACGCCGGTCCCCTCGCCGCTGAGCACTCGGATCCAGGACGTCGTCGGCCAGATCGGGACAGGGAAGCTGCTCACTGATTTCACGACGGACTTCGCCCAGGGCACCCTTCAGACGAGCGGCAACGAGTTCGACCTGGCCACGGGCCGGGGATTCTTTGCCGTCCAGACCCCCGATGGCAACACCTTCTACACCCGTGACGGCCGCTTTAACCGCGATGCGGAAGGTACGCTGGTAACGAGCCACGGCTACCTCGTGCTCAACGCCCAGGGTGGGCGGATCACGCTCCCGGCAGAGAGCGTGACGGTCGACGCGGATGGCGTTATTTCACGGGAGGGGCAGGCAATCGACCAGCTCCAGGTGCGCGACTTCACGCCTGGCCAGCTTTCGCGGGCCGGCGAAGCGTTCTTCTCCGCTACCGGCGCGGGCGTGCAGGTGGCGGGCGGTGTTCGCCAGGGCGTCCTCGAACTCTCGAACGCGACGTTGATCGACGACCTGACGACGCTCCTTACCGTCCATCGCGCCTACCAGGCGAACCAGACCGTGCTTTCGAAGCTTGATATGACGCTCGACCTGGCGGCCGGCCAACTCGGGATATTTGGGAGATAGCGATGAGCCTCACACTTGGACTCGGCGCGGCGGTGAGCGGGATGGCCTATCACCAGACGGTGCTCGATGTCGTCGGCCAGAACCTCGCGAACGCGGATACCCACGCATTTCGGCGCTCCCGGATCCTCGCCGAGGGAAATCCGCGGCCGGGCCTTTCGCCGGAACAGAACCGTCTCGGCGTCGCGGAGATAACCGTGGACCGTGTCTTCACCGTCGGGGCCGCACAGCTTTCTGAAAGCCCCCTCCATTTCGCCATCAACGACGACAGTTTCTTTCGCGTCAGGGACTTCGACGGGACGACGGTCCTGACCCGGTTCGGCGGCATCGGCCTCGGCGAAGGTGGCAACATCGCCGCTTTCGGGGGGCGTCTCCTTGAACCGCCGATTCGGATACCGGTGGGCCAGGAGAACCTGGCGATCGACGCGGAGGGGATCATCACGGGGATCGACGCCAATAGTGAGAAGCAAACCTACGGACAGCTCACGCTCGTGCGGGTCATGAACCCGAGCGGCCTTGAAGGTATTGGCGAAGGCCTCTACCGCGAGACCGTGAACAGCGGCGCCGTCAGCGAAGGAAGGCCAGGCTCGGCGAGCTTCGCGACGCTGATCAGCGGCGCCCTGGAAGGCTCGAACACGGACGCCGCCCAGGAGTTCACCCAGATCATCGTCGCGCAACGTGCTTACCAGGCTGCCGCGCGCACGTTCGGTGTCGGCGACGAGATGCTCAAGCTCGCGACGAATATAACGCAATAGGAGTTTCAGATATGAATCGCATCGACGGACAGCAACCAATCCTCACGGGCCGCGCGGCCGAAGGGCGGGCGCTCACGCCCGCTGGCGACGGCGCCATCCGCGAGGGTGGAGCAGACCGGCCAGGAGGGCGCCAGGACAACGTCTCGCTTTCGGATCGCGCCCGGATCGTGAGCCTCGCCGCCCGCGCGGTCGAGAACTCCAGCGACGTTCGGGCCGACAAGGTGGCCGCGCTGAAGGCCTCGATCGCCAACGGCGGCTACAAGGCGGACGCCGGGGCTATCGCCGGGCGGCTCCTCCAGGGCGGCAGCTTTGACTGAGAGACGGGCGACCCAACTTCCGCTCTTCGATGAGCTGACGGCTGTGCTCATGGAAGAGGAGCTCCGCCTTGCGCGCCTGCTCGAAGTCGCCAAAGAGGAGCAGTTCGCGCTCGTCCACGGCGACATCGCGGCGATGGAGCTGGCGAGCGAATCGATGCTGGCGATCGCCGCCGAAATGGACGTCCTGGAAGTGCGCCGTGAGGCCCTTGTTTCCAGGTTGGACGCGGGAACGACGCTGCGCGACATCGCTTCTGTTGCCGACAATCTCGGTGTGAGCACGCTGCACGACACCCGATCCCGGCTTCTCTCGCGGCTTTCCGCGCTTCGCGATATCCAGGAGGCGAACGCCGGCCTGATCCTCGAAGGGATGCGGATGCGGGCGCGCTGGTACCAGCTTCTGGCCGGGATGTCCTCGCCCACGTATGGCGCCGCCGGAAAGCAAGAGATGCCGACGGGGCGCGGCGTCGTCTCGCGGAGCGCCTGATATGGCGCTCTCGATCGGTCTCGATTCCGCGGTCAAGGCCCTTCGGGCGCATCAGGTCGTGGTCGATACGGCGGCCCACAACATCGCCAACGCGAACACCCCCGGCTTCTCCCGGCAACGCGTCCTTCTCCGGCCGATCGGAATCAGCGGCAGTAACTACTTCGGGCGCGATGCCCTTATCGGGCGCGTGGGGTTCGGTGTCGATGCCCACGATGTCAACCGCGTGCGCGACGTCTTTCTCGACTTTCAGGCCCGTCAGACGCTCGGGAGCAAGGCCCAGTGGGATACGCACGCGAAGGCCCTGGGCAAGACGGAGGTCGCCTTCGCCGAACCCTCGGATTCGGGTATCTCGGAGATGCTCGGGCAGTTTTGGAGCGCCTGGCACGACGTTGTGAACGACCCGGAATCGAGCGCCGCGCGGACGACCATCGTGAACGCCGCGACCACGCTCTCGGGGCGGATCCGAACGGCCGCCCAGGGCCTCGTCGTGGAGCGCGCCGACCTCGACCGCCAGGTAGCGGGGACCGCCGAGCGGATCAACTCGGCGGCCGGCGAAATTGCCGGGCTGAACTTCCAAATCAAGCAGGTGGAGCTTTCGGGCGATGTCGCCAACGACCTTCGCGACCGCCGGGACCTCCTCCTCGACGACCTTTCGAAGATCGCCCAGATAAGCTACGCCGAACAGGCGGACAAGACGGTGACGGTCTACCTCGGCTCACACGAACTGGTGCAATCGAACCAGGCCCGGACTGTCGCGGCGATCCCCGATCTCGCCAACCCGGGTATGCGGAAGCTCATTTTCGAGATCGACAGCGAAGACGTGACGACCACGAGCGGGGAGCTGCGCGCGCTGCTCGATGCACGGGATGTGGACATCCCCGGAATGAGGACGAAGCTGGACCAGCTCGCCTCCGGGCTGATCAACGCCACCAACGCGCTCCATAGCACAGGCTTCGGACTGGATGGGAGCACGGGACTCGCCTTCTTCACGGGGGTTGGAGCGGTGGATATGGACGTCAACGCTGTCGTCGCGGCAGCGCCCCAAAAGGTCGCCGCCGCTTCGGGCGCTGGCCTGCCCGGCGATGGCTCCAACGCCCTCCGGATTGCGGACCTTCAGAGTAGCCTGGCGATGGCGGCGGGCACCCAGACCTTCGACCAGTACTACGCCAACATGGTCAGCGTCTTCGGCGCCGACGTGAAGCGTTCGGAAGGCCAGGCGGAGTCGTCTGGCTTGCTGGTGGACCACATCGAATCGCTGCGGGAGTCGGTGAAGGGCGTGAACATCGACGAGGAAGTGACGAACCTGAACCAGGCGCAGAAAGCCTACCAGGCGGCGGCACGCGTCATCAGCGTCATCGACGAGATGCTCGATACGCTTATCAACAGGACGGCGGTCTAACCATGCGGACATCTGAACTGGGGCGGCTTCACAGCCGCCAGGCATCTCTGGAACGGGCCAGCGGGAACATGGACAAGGTCCAGCGGCAGCTTTCGACCGGCCGCAAAATCACGGTCGCGAGCGACGATGCGGCGGGATCGGCGCTCGCCCTCGGACACCGCAGAAACATCAACTTCGAGAACCAGATGCGGCGGAACCTGGAGACTGGCCGGGCTGTCCTCAATGCCGGTGAGGCGGCCCTCGGGAGTGGCACCGATCTCCTCCAGCGGGCGCGTGAACTGACCGTGAACGCCGCCAGCGGGACGCTTTCGCAATCCGACCGGATCGTCGTTGCCCTCGAGATCGACCAGATTATCGCGGGCCTCGCGCAGCTCGGGAACACCCAGTTCGGCGGCGCCTACCTCTTCAGCGGGCACCAATCGAACGCGCCGGCCTATGCCGTGACTGGAAATCCGCCGACCGCCGTGACCTACCAGGGCGATACCGGCCAGCGCTTGCGGCGGGTTTCGGAACAGGACACCGTGGCCGTGAACGTCCCTGGCGTAGAGGCGTTCGCCTCGATCTTCGATGATCTGATCGCCCTGCGGGATGACCTGAACGGCGCGGCGCCCGCTTCCGCGATCAACGCTCACCTCACGACGATCGACGATGGACTGGAACGGATGATCGCGGCGCGCGCCGCCATGGGCGCGAGGGCGAATCGCTTCGAAACGGCACAGAGCGTCTCGGAGCAGCGGAACGTTGGGCTCCAGGAGCTGCGCTCTTCGATCGAGGAGATCGACCTGCCCTCGACGATCGTGGAGTTTACGGCCGCCCAGAACGCGCTCGAAGCGGCGCTCGGAGCGATCGGCCGGACATCGGGCATGACGCTGCTGGACTTCCTCCGCTAACGGTCGGCGGTCCCATGGAC
This sequence comes from Thermoflexaceae bacterium, assembly GCA_031390305.1. Taxonomy (GTDB): domain Bacteria; phylum Chloroflexota; class Dehalococcoidia; order Tepidiformales; family Tepidiformaceae; genus JANMTH01. The sequence goes on along the minus strand of JANMTH010000328.1, from coordinate 1,345 downwards.
GCAAAGACGCGGAGACGCGGAGCGGAGGAGACGAAGGCGAAGCGCGGTTGCGGACCCTGCTGGCGCCGCGTCCCGTGGATCGGCCGCCGCCTTTACACTGAAGGCAGACCAACCAGGCGGCTGCTATGTATACGGTCCTCGCCGGCGGCGTTGGGGCGTCGCGATTCCTCCAGGGGCTGGCCCAGGTTGTGGACCAGCGCCAGATCACGGTCATTTCGAACACCGGCGACGATGTCGAGATGTTCGGGCTGCACGTCTCCCCGGATACCGACATCGTCATCTACGCCCTGGCCGGCGCAGTGAACCCGGAGACGGGCTGGGGCCTCACGGGGGATACGTTCGCCGTGGTCGAGCAGCTCCAGCGCTTCGGCTACCAGCGCTGGTTCAACCTTGGCGACCGCGACCTGGCGATGGCCATCCACCGGACACGGCGATTGCGCGAGGGCGCGCCGATGCACGAGGTGGTGGCCGGATTGGCGCGAGATTGGGGCCTGAGCTGCACGATCCTGCCCATGTCGAACGAGCCGGTGCGCACCCGTATTCTCGGCCCCGAGGGCGAGCTGCCGTTCCAGGAGTACATGGTGAAGCTGCGGACGGACTTCGATTTTCGCGGGGCGGAGTTCACGGGGGCCGAGAGCGCGCATCCCGCGCCGGGCGTCATCGATGCGATCGTTGGGAGCGAGATGGTGATCCTGGCGCCGAGCAACCCGATCGTGAGCATCGGCCCGATTCTCGCGGTGCCCGGCCTTCGCGAAGCCCTGGAGGCGACGACGGCGCTGCGCGTCGCCATCAGCCCGATCATCGCCGGTGAAGTGGTGAAGGGCCCGGCGGGGAAGATGCTGGCGGCGCTCGGCCACGAGGTCTCGGCGGTAGGGGTGGCGAAGATCTACGCGGGGCTTATCGATGTCATGGTCATCGATCTGAAGGACCGCGCGCTCGCCCCGGCCGTCGAGGCGCTCGGTATGCGCTGCGTGGTAACCGATACGTTCATGGTCGATGACGCGGCGAAGGCGGCGCTGGCGGCCACCGTCGTCGCCACGAAGGGCATGTAGCCGCGTGACCTTGCGTGCGATTGTTCCCGTGAACCGGCTGGACCGGGCGAAGGGGCGGCTGGCGGGCGTGCTTTCGCCCGATGAGCGGCGGACGCTGAGCCTGTTGACGCTCGACGCCGTGCTGGAGGCGGCGATCGGCGCCGGGTTGGAGGTGGTGGTGGTGACGCCCGACGCGGGTGTTCGCGACCACCTCGCTGGACGGGCGGCGGCCGTGATGGACGAAGATCCGGCCCTTCGCGGCCTGAACGCACAGCTCGCTCGGGCGCTTCAGGGCCTGGACGATGCGGTCATCC
>JANMTH010000312.1:0-5399 GCA_031390305.1 Thermoflexaceae bacterium | reverse complement strand
GCCTCGCCCTTTTCGGTGCGTTCGATCAGTTCGATCCGGTCCTGGGGACGGAAGGGGAGCTTGAGGGCGCCGGTCCGGCTGCCCTCGGTAAGCGCGGCGATATCCATGTGAAGGTCGCGGCGGTCGTAGGTGGAGTGCTCGTGGCCCGTCCAGTTGTTGTCCATGACGATCGCTTCGAAGGGGCAGACTTCGACGCAGATGTTGCAGCGCATGCAGCGTCCGTAGTCGATCCAGAACTTGTCGACGATTTTGCGGCGGTTGCTGGTGCCTTCCGTGTGCTTCGGGTTATCGACCATGACGGCGGTCATGCAATCGACCGGGCAGTTGCGCACGCAGACGTTGCAGCCGGTACAGAAGGGCTCGTCGTGGTCGAAATCCCAGGTAAGGATGGGGAAGCTGCGCTGACGGACGGGGAGGGCGTGCTTGTCGTTCGGGTAATCGATGGTGACGGGCTTCCGCATCGCCGTCGACAGCGTGGTCGCGAGACCTTTCAGCAGACCTTTCATGGCGCTGGCACCTGCAACTGGGTCCGGTAGGCGCCGACGAGGCCGGTCGTGTTCGTCCGGCGGAAGGCGCGGTTGATGATGATCGCGACGAGAAGGACGGCGCCGAGCGAGCTGGAAACGCCAAGCCACCAGTAGGACGCTTCGTAGACGAGGATGAAGCCGTTGGCGAGGAGCTGGAGGAGGCTGAGGGGGAGGAGGACTTTCCAGCAGAAGCTCATCAGCTGGTCGATACGGAGGCGAGGGACGGTGGTGCGGACCCACATGATGAGGATGATGATGGCCGCGCTCTTGACGGTGGTAAGGACGAGCTGCCAGCCCCAGCCCCAGTCGTCGCCCATCGGGAAGTTCCAGCCGCCGAGGAAGACGAGCGAGCCGAAGATGCTGAAGCCCCACATGGCGGCGTATTCGGAGAGCTGGAACATGGACCAGCGGATGCCGGAGTACTCGACGAAGTAGCCGCCGACGATCTCCGATTCGGCCACGGGGATATCGAAGGGCGCGCGGTGAAGCTCGGAGAGCATGGCCGTGAAGAAGATCAGGAAGGCGAGGGGCTGGAGGATGATGTAGGGATAGTCGCTCTGCTGGAGGGCGATGCGGTTGAGGTCGAGCGTGCCGGCCACCATGGTGACGGAGAGGAGGCTGATGACGAGGGGGATCTCGTAGCTGATCATCTGAGCGGCGGCGCGAACGCCACCGAGGAGGGCGAACTTATTCCCCGAGCCGAGGCCGGCCATCATGATCCCGACGATATTCAGGCCGAGGACGGCGAAGACGAAAAAGAGGCCGAGGGAGAGGTTGCGGACGCCCCAATCCTGGGCGAAGGGGAGGATGGCGAGGACCATGAAGACGGGAATGAAGGTGGCGAAGGGGGCGAGTTCGAAGACCCAGCGGTCGGCGTTGGTGGGGCGAAGGTCCTCCTTGCCGATGAGCTTGACGGCGTCGGCGAAGGACTGCCAGAGCCCGAGGGGGCCCGTCTTCATAGGGCCAAGGCGCTGCTGGAAGCGGGCGACGACTTTGCGTTCGCCCCAGATCAGGTACATCGCGACGATCGTCATGACGAGAACGAGAACGACGATCCGGATGGCCGCGTCGGCCCAGTTCCAGAAGCCGAAGAGCGTGTCGCCGAAGGGGAACTCGATCACTTGTCCACCTCACCAAGGACGATATCGAGGGAGCCGAGGATGATGATCGCGTCGGCGACGTAGCTGCCGACAACCATTTCGCGGAGGGCGGAAAGGTTGCAGAAGCTGGGCGAGCGGAGCTTCATGCGGTAGGGCTGGGTGCCGCCGCGAGCGATGGCGTAGACGCCGTATTCACCCTTCGTGCCCTCCTGGCGGATGTAGCACTCGGCGTTGTCGATGCGGAGGGTCTTGGGCAGGGCGGGGTTGAGCACGAGTCCGCTCTTCGGCATCTCGTCGAGGCACTGTTCGACGATTTTGGCGCTCTGGTACATCTCGGAGAGGCGGACGAAGTAGCGGTCGAAGACGTCGCCCTGGCGGCCCGTCGGGATGTCGAACTTCAAACGGTCGTAGACGCCGTAGGGCTCCGCCTTGCGAAGGTCCCAGGGGAGGCCGGTGGAACGGAGGATGGGGCCTGTACAGCCGAGGGCGATGGCCCGTTCGGTGGTGAGCGGAGCGAGGCCGCGGCAGCGTTCGACGAAGATCTCGTTGCCGGTGAGGAGGCCGTCGAGGTCTTCGATGCCCTGGCGGATGGAGCCGAGGAGCCAGCGGCAGCGGGCTTCAAAGTTCTCCGGGAGGTCCATCGTGACGCCGCCGACGCGGAAGTAAGTGGGGAACATGCGGTCGCCAGAGACTTCCTCGAAGAGGTCGTAGATCCGTTCGCGTTCGCGCCAGGCGTAGATGAAGCTGGTGCCGAAGGAGCCGACATCTGCGCCGAAGGCGCCAAGGAACATGAAGTGGGAGTTGATGCGCGAGAGCTCGGTCATCATCACGCGGATGTATTCGGCGCGCTCGGGGACTTCGATGCCGGCGAGCTTTTCGACGGCGGAGCAGTAGGCGAATTCGCAGGCCATGCCGGCGAGGTAGTCGGTCCTGTCCCACCAGCCCATGGCCTGGCGGTAGTCGGCGTTTTCGCTGAGTTTTTCGAGGCCGCGATGGAGGTAGCCGATGTACGGTTCGCAATCGACGACGACTTCGCCATCGACGGTGAGGACCATGCGGAAGACGCCGTGGGTGGCGGGGTGCTGGGGGCCGATGTTGATCGTCATATCGACCGTGTCGAACTCGGCGTCAGAGGTGAGGAGGCGTTCTTCGGGCCAGACGCTCATTAGAATTTGAACCCCGGCGGTCCGTCTTCGATGCCCTGGAGAATCTCCACCTTCTGGAGCGGGTGCGCTTTGAGCAGCGGATGAATGTGGAGATCCTCTTCGAGGAGGAGGTTCTTGGGGTTCGGATGCCCTTCGAAGACGAAGCCGAACATCTCGGCGGCTTCGCGCTCGTGCCAGTCGGCGGCCGGGTAGAGGGCGGCGATCGAGGGGACGACGGGGTGGCCCGTGGCCGTCGCCACGGTGACCTGGACGGTGTGGCCGTGGCGGAAGGAGTAGAGCTGGTACTTCACGGCCATGCCCTCTTCGCCGTAATCAACGCCGGCGATGTTGCGGAGGAAGTCGAACTGGAGCTTGTAGTGCTCCTTCAGTTCGGCCACGAGGTTGCGCAGGTGTTGTGGCGCGACGGAGATGTTTGTGTCGGTCTTCGTTTCACTCAAGGCGACATCGAAGCGGCCGACGATCGCGGGGAGGGCGGCGGCGAGGGCGGCGTTGGGCGCCTGCATGGCAACGGGGCTGGAAGACGGGGGCGAGCTAGTCATCCGACCATCTTCTTTTCTTCCATGATCTTACGCTGGAGGGCGAGGAGGCCATCAAGGAGGGCCTCGGGGCGGGGTGGGCAGCCGGCGACGTAGACATCGACGGGGATGATCTTATCGACGCCCTGAAGGACGCGATCGTATTCGGTGTAGGGGCCGCCGTTGGTGGCACAGGCGCCCATGGAGATGACGTATTTCGGATTTGGCATCTGCTCGTAGAGGAGCTTAATCGCGGGGGCCATCTTCTTGGTGACGGTGCCGGAGACGATCATGACGTCGCTCTGGCGGGGGCTGGGCCAGGGGACGATGCCGAAGCGATCGAGATCGTGGTTCGACATGAAGGTGCCGATCATCTCGATGGCGCAGCAGGCGAGGCCAAAGGTCATGGGCCAGAGCGAACTCTTGCGGCCCATTGCGAGGAGGACATCGGCGCCCGTTTGGATGACACCGGGGAGGACGATCCGGTAGGCGGCGCGGGCTTCGGGAAGGGCGACGGGGGTCAGCCGTTCGAGTTCGGCGCCGAAATCGGGGACGTAGACGTACGGGAGGGCCACGTTCTCTGTCATTTCCACTCCAGAACGCCGCGCCGCCAGGCATAGGCGAGGCCAAGGGCGAGCACGCCGAGGAAGATGAGCATTTCGTAGAAGACGAACATCGGCAGATCGACGAAGGTGATCGCCCAGGGGAAGAGGAAGACCGTTTCGACATCGAAGATGAGGAAGAGGATGGCGAGGATGTAGTAGCGGACGTGGATCTGTGTCCAGTTGCGTCCAATCGGGAGCATGCCGCATTCGTAGGAAACGCCCTTGCCTCGCTCCCGCGCGAAGGGGGCTAGCAGCTTGGTCGCGATCAAGGCCGTGCCGACGAGGATGAACCCGGCGATGACGGCCATCATGATGGCGGACCAGGAGTCGTAGAAGCTCATGACCGATGGCTCCGGAGGGGGCCGTACATGAAAACGCAGAGCCCGGATTCGCGGTGGAGCGAAGGTGCTCTGCGGGTCATTGGCGGCCGAACTCCCTGCTTGCCAGGACCGGAACAAACCGGTCCCGGAGGGTTGTGATTGCGAACACAAACTCTACGCCGGGAGGGTTGGCTGGGCAAGGAGCGGGAAAGGGGGCGAGTTCTGAGTGCTGAGCCCTGTCGCGGGGGCGCCCTCACCCCCAACCCCCTCTCCCGACTCCTGCGTCGCGGGCGAGGGGGCTACGGCGGCGATTCGTGTCTGAACGTTTCGGCTTAGCGAGGTGGGGCCACTCCGTTACTCCGCCACCCCGCTACTCCGATACTTCGAAAGCGCTACTTCATCGCCTTGGCGAGCTTTTCGATGCTCTTTTCGAGGCGCGTGAAGCCGGCGGTCATGCAGTCGATGACTTCCTGGTTGGCGTTCGTGCCATTGGAGCGCATTTCGCCGGCGGCGCAATCGCGGACGGCCTGATAGCACTCGCGCAGGCGGGCGCCGGAATCGCGTTCTTCGGCGACGTACCAGGTCATCATCTTCGCGGTGAGCGGATCGAAGATGCCGTCGGCGAGCTGGCGTTCGATGTCGGCGAAGGGATCGGCTTCCTCGCGCTCGGCGCCGATCTTGTCGAGGTCGTTGATCTTGGGGTTGGCGACTTTCGCCAGCCTTTCGGCTGCGCCGGGATCGGGCTTCTGGAGAAGATCGAAGCCGAGCTCCTGAATGCGGCGGCAGAAGACGTCGCCGTGGCTGCTTTCGCGGGAGGCGACGAATCGGAGGGTGCAGGCGAGATCCTCGTTGGGCGTGGCGTTCGCCCAGGCGTCGAGGTAGACGCCGGCGTTCGATTCGGCGAGGGAGATGGCGTTGAGGAGGCCGAGGAACGAGGGCTTGGTTGGGGTTGCCGTGGGCATGTGGAACTCCTATCCGGTTTGGTTATGGTGTGGGTGCGTATCGTTGGCCACCGGCGGGCGGCTGTCAACCGGGGGCTGTTGGCTCTTTAAGCGAGCGGGGCGGCGGGGCGGGCCCGCAACCCAACCCCACAACCCGTGCGCGGGGGGGGGGGCGACAGGGCGGGCACGACCCAGAGCGCGGGCTCGCGTATCGTTAACGGGCCC
>JANMTH010000300.1:0-1725 GCA_031390305.1 Thermoflexaceae bacterium | reverse complement strand
GCAGCGGATAGCGCGTTTGGTTGCGGACCAAAAGGTCGCAGGTTCGATTCCTGCCGGGCGTACCAATCCCCTGACAACGTCGGATCAACACCGTCCGGGAGGCCGGAAGGCGGCCCCGTCTGGGGCCGCCCGATTCCAGTTGGCGGCCGGCCCCCGCTCTACGCGTCCGCTTTGGCGGCGATCGACGGGATGATGAGCAGCGGCCGCTTCAGCGAATGGAGGGCGCGATCGGTGGCGCTCCCCAGCGCGACGCGGTGGGCGAAGCCCTTGCCGTGCGATGTCATGACGACGAGCCCCGCCTCGAGCTGCATGGCCACCTGGTCGATCGCATCGACCGGGCTGGAGAAGACGCAGAAGCTGCGCTCGCCCTCACGCGCCGTCTGCGCCAGGTACTCCTCCGCGCCTTCCTGGAGCGTCGTGCTGAGATCGACGGGGTAGGCGACGAATTCGATTCCCGCTGGCGGCGGAATGCTGTAAGAACGGACGAGGGCGACCGGGCTACCGGTGGAGGCCGCGATCTCCCGCGCCGCCTCAAGCCCCGCTTCGGCCGCGGTGGAGCCATCCAGCGCTACCAGGATCGGCGCCTTGTCGAGCGTTGCCGGGCCACCCATTGGCACCACGAGAACGGGCACTGTCGCACCGCGCACGATCTTGTCCGCCACGCTGCCGAGGAGCGTCGCTTGAAACCCGCTTCGGCCATGGCTGGCGAGGACGATCAGCCGGGCGGACCCCGCGATATCGAGGACGGCGCGGGCCGGGGAGCCTTCGACGACCGTCGTGCTCTTCTGTGTGTCGCCCAGTCCTTCGGACTTCACAAGGTCATCGACGTACGAAACGAAGACCTCTCGGGCGCGGTCGAGGTCGCCCGGGTTCGGAACCTGGTCGCTCTCGATGACATGGACGAAGGAGAGCGGGGCGCTGTAGAGCTTCGCCATGCGGGCGGCGATAGGCAGGGCGGATTCCGCGATCTTGGAACCATCCAGGGGAACAACGATGGGCCGAACGTTTGTCACTGGGGTCCTCCTCCCGCCTATGGTGCTTCGGTTCCGCCTTACATCGCACTGCCAAAGGGTCGCGAATTCGTGAACCTTCGGCCGGAGCAACGGCAGCCCGCGAGGCGTAGTCTTGCGATGGAGGAGATTCACCGTGATGACTGTCGGTTGGGCCGATGCCGGAGAGCTGACCAGTGCCGCGCGGGCCGCTTCCCACGACCGCGCCGCCTTCCACGCGCTCTGCGGGGCTTCACGGACCGGTCTCCCCACTGAGTTGCGCGAGTTCGCCTACTGGACGGCCGAAGGCGGGTTGGCCGCTATCGCGACGCTCCAGATGGCGCGGGAAGGCGAGGCCGACGTTGCCGTCGCGGTGGGCCAGGCCTGTGAGGCTGGCGATGCGCCGGTCATTCTCCGTGCGCTCGCCCGGTTGGCCGCTTCGCTCGGCGTCCGGGAGATGACAACGATCGTCAGTTGCGACCGCTGCGACCCGCTGCGCGTCTTTCGTGAGGCGGGCCTGGCGCCGCTCTCTTCGACCTTCGAGGGCTCGGGAGCACGGGTCGTGCTCAACGTGCCCGCCCAGGCGGGGTGATGCGGTGCTCCCCGAACTCGACGCCGCCCGGCGCGTCCGGGCCGCGCTAGCAGGGGGGTGGGCAAGGGTACGATTTTGGGCGAAGTCGACAATAACGCATTGCTCAGAGTAATTTCCCGAGGCTAGCCTTCGAGACGAAGGATA
>JANMTH010000294.1:0-3446 GCA_031390305.1 Thermoflexaceae bacterium | reverse complement strand
GGCGCCAGTTCGTCTACCGAGGCACTCGCCAAGCCAGCCCCCAGGGCCGAGCCGGATGTCTCTGATTCCGACCGTCCTCCTTTCGAGCATAGGCAGCATCGTGCCTGTGTACTAGAGATAACGGGTCGTCCATGGAAAGGTTAATTGGCCAGCCCTGCCCTTTGGTGGAGGATTGGTGACGCCTGGAGAGGCCCAGCGGAAGCCGGCGCGGGCGCGTTCCCGGCACCACCGTTTCCGGGCGCTGAGGGCGAAGCCGGGTTCCGATTTGCCGCGCCCGGACGGAAGGCGGGCGAAGCAAACGGTTCCGCGAGCCCTCTTCGGAATCCTCCACGATCCCCACCTCGGACGCGACTGGCACCGGTCGGCCGAATCTACGCAGGCCGGGGCTGGCGGTCGACCGGCCTGGCGCTGACGCTCCCGCCACCGTGTAACACAAATGTTCGTTGCCGCCCTTCGCCCGCGTTGGTACCATCGCCCAAGCAACCACGGTCGTGAGGTCTATGCCGAAATTCATCTTCGTTACTGGCGGTGTCGTCTCCTCGGTCGGTAAGGGAATTACGACCGCCTCGCTCGGCAGAATTCTCAAGTCGCGTGGCGTCTCTGTCTCCATCCAGAAGCTCGACCCCTATCTCAACGTCGATCCCGGAACGATGTCGCCATTCCAACACGGCGAGGTCTTCGTCACCGTGGATGGCGCCGAGACCGACCTCGACCTTGGCCACTACGAACGGTTCATCGACCAGGACCTGAAAGCCGCCTCTTCGGTCACCAGCGGCAAGATCTACCAGGCGGTGCTCGATCGCGAACGCCGCGGCGACTACCTCGGCGGCACGATCCAGGCCGTCCCCCATCTCACGAACGAGATTAAGAGCCGGATCTACGGCGTGGCGGAGCAGTCGGGCTGCGATGTCCTGATCTGCGAAGTCGGCGGGACAGTCGGCGACATCGAGGGCGAGTCGTTCATCGAGGCGATCCGTCAGATTCGGCACGAGCAGCAGCGGAACAGCACGCTCAGCGTTCACGTGACCTTCCTGCCGTGGGTGGGCGCGACCGGTGAGTTGAAGACCAAGCCGACCCAGCATTCGGTCCGCGAGCTGCGCTCGAAGGGCATTCAGCCGGACGTCATTATCCTTCGCAGCGACCACCCGGTGCCGCGCGATATCAGCGACAAGGTGGCGCTCTTCTGCGATGTCGATCCCCGCGCCGTCATCCCGATGGAAACGGTGAGCACGATCTACGAAGTGCCGCTCCTCCTCGAAGACGCCGGCCTCGGCGAATTCGTGCTCGACCGCCTGGGCCTGACGGGCACGCGTGACCTCCATGAGTGGCGGCTGATGGTGGAGCGGCTGAAGCACCCCTCGGGCTCCATCGAAGTGGCGATCGTCGGGAAGTACGTGAAGCTCCAGGACGCCTACCTCTCGGTCAAGGAGGCGCTGGCGCACGCGGGCATCGCGAACGGCCTGGATGTCGATATCCGGTGGATCTCGTCCGAATCGCTTGAGACGCGCGAAGTTGAAGCGATCCTCAACGGCGTCCACGGGATCATCGTACCTGGCGGTTTCGGCGAACGCGGCTGGGAAGGGAAGATCCGCGCGGCCCAGTTCGCCCGCACCCACGGCATCCCCTACTTCGGGTTGTGCCTGGGCATGCAGGTGATGGTCACGGAATTCGCGCGCAACGTCTGCGGCCTCGAAGGGGCGAACTCGACGGAGATGGACGCCGAAACGCCGCACCCGGTGATCAGCCTGCTGGATGAACAGCTCGGTGTCGTCAACAAGGGTGGGACGATGCGGCTCGGCGCCTATCCTTGCGCACTGCAGGCCGGGAGCCTGGCGGAGGCCGCCTATGGACCGGGCGTCGTAAGCGAACGCCATCGCCACCGGTTGGAGTTCAACAACCGCTACCGTTCACTCCTGGAAAGCGAGGGATTGAAGGTGAGCGGTACTTCGCCGGACGGCTCGCTGGTGGAGATCTCGGAAGTGCGTGGCCACCGGTTCATGCTCGGCACGCAGTTCCACCCCGAACTGCAGAGTCGGCCGAACCGGCCGCACCCGCTATTCCGCGAATTCATCGCCGCCGCGGTCGAGCACGCCGGAATCGAGACGCGCCTGACGAGGGACGAGGCGGTTCTTCGCGGCTGAGCTTTGGCGGTGGAAACGTCGGGTGGTCAACCTCAGGCCGATCGTCCCTTCGCAACGAAGTGGGCGGGTACGTGAACGCCGCTTCGTACACTGACCTCTCCACTCACCTCCGCCCGAGGAGCGGTAGCCGCCTACCGCTGGTGGCCCGTCACGGCGCGCGGCAGCCAGCCCGTGGGCACGCGCAAACCGCCGAACCGCGGACGCGACGCCGGCCTTCCCGTCGCGGTCGCTGGCCTGTTCCGGGCCGTCGCCGCCTGGCCCGCCAGGAACAGCTCCACGTCTCGTTCCCGCTGTTGAAGGGCGGACCGCACCTCGTCGCCGATTTCGAACTGGTTCATGGCTATCCTCCGCTCGGGTCCCTGGAAGGGTCCCGGATGAAAAACATAGTCCCAGTTGGGAACAAAGACGATGAACTACTTCACAGATCGGCGAAATACTCTTGCTGAAGTGTGATGTACTTCACACGCTTCAGCGGAACTCGGGCCGGCGCTTTTCGAGGAGTGCGGCGACGCCTTCCCGGAACTCCGGGCCCCTTGCCATCTCGCGGATCAGGCGTTCGGAGTCGGCCACGCTCGACCCAACATCCTGGTGCAGGTCGCGGTAGACCTGGCGCTTGGTCGCGGCGAGCGAGGCTGGTGAAATGTGGCGCGCGAGGTTTCGCGCATAGTCGTACGTGTGGTCGAGCAGCTCCGCCTGGGGGAGAACCGCGTTCACGAGGCCGATGGCGGCCGCCTCTTCCGCCAGAAACGTCCGGCTCGTGAACAGGAGGTCGGTCGCGCGAGTGAGGCCGATCAGCCGCGGGAGCAGCCAGGAGAGGCCGTACTCCGCCGGGAGGCCGAGCTTCCCGTGGGCAGTCGTCAGCTTTGCTCCAGCGGCCGCGAAGCGGATATCGGCGAAACAGGCGAGGACGAGGCCAACGCCGGCCGCCGGGCCGTTGATGGCGGCTATCACCGGCTTCGTGAGCCCGAAGTGGAAGGCGAAGCTGTGGTCGAATTCTGGGGCCACGCCGTAGCCTGGGTTCGCCATCTCGTCCGGCGTCCCGGGATCGTAGCCGCCCTTTTCGACGTGCCCCTCGAGAGCGGCGGCATCGGCGCCCGCGCAGAAGCCGCGCCCTTCACCGGTCACGACGATCGCCCCCACGGATGTATCGCGTTCGGCCTGATCTATCGCCCAGCGGTACTCAGCGTGCATCCGCCCCGTCCACGAATTCAGCCGTTGGGGACGGTTCAGGGTCACGGTCGCGATGTGGCCGACGGTTTCGTAGCGGACTACCTTCAGTTCCATGGGGCGATTGTACGGGTAGGC
>JANMTH010000244.1:0-6411 GCA_031390305.1 Thermoflexaceae bacterium | reverse complement strand
GTGCCGCCGGCACTGGGTAACGAGGTCGAGCTTCAGCCAGCGTGAAACACCGGCCGGGAACGTACAGATAACGATCTCGTTGTAGTCTGCGTGTTCCCGCAATTCGTCTTCGATCGCGGCGAGGGGCTCACGAGCGCCGATCGAGGTGCGCGTCACCTTCGCGCCCGCCGCGGCAAGCGAGGCGCGGGCGCCCGTCGCTCTGCGCTCCGCGTCGGCGTGCGCTTCCATTTCGTCCCACGCCCGCCAGTAGCTGGCTGGCGTTGCGGGGGTCAACAGCGTGAATTCTGCCGAGGCGTCTTGCTGGACGATATTCTCGACGTGCCTTCGCAGTTCCGGGCTTTCCGCCGTGAGATGGGCGACGATCAGGTAGCGAACCATGGTTGGCGGTAGAACCCTCCTCCTCCCGGCCCCCCCCAGAGGGCTATCCGGGCGCAAGTGCCTTGAGCGCGTCACTGGCGGCCTTCATGACACCGATCGCGGGCTCGATCCCCTCCAGCGCCCGCACAATCGGCGCGGCGTCGGGGGCAGCGCCGGTCCGCTGCAACGACCGCAGAACGTGATGTGCACCTTCCCGCAGCCAGGCGGACTCGGAGTGACCGAGCAGAGCCCGGAGCAAGGGCCGCAGCGCCGGCTCGCCAATCGCGGCAAGTGCGTCCGCCGCCAGCCAGCGAACTCCAGCGTGGGCGTCGTTCAGGGCCGCGACCAGTTGGGCAGCGGCTTCAGGAGGGCGCAGTTGGGCGAGAGCCTTGGCAGCCTCCCAGCGAACCTCGTCGTCGTGGTCGCGGAGTCCGACCAACAGCGCTGGCACCGAGGCCGCTCCGATGGCCACCAGCGCCTCCCGCGCCCGGTCGGGCTGCAAGCCGGCCTCTCCTCTGAGCGCCTCGACCAAGAACGTGGTCGTCAATGGGAGCATTCCGGGGGACTGAGACTGAACAGGTAGGGCCGCTCGTTCCGCTTCGCCGACGGAGGCTGGGGCGACGGGATTCGCCTCGGCGGTCAGGTGGACGACCCGCAGTCCGAAGGCCGCTTCGGCTCGCCTCGGGAGGTCCATGCGCAGCCATCGCGAAGCGCCCAACGGCAGCGTGCAGATAACGAGCCCGTCGTAGGCGCCGGGCCGTTCGCGCAGTTCGTCCTCGATGGCCAGGAGCGCGTCCGGATCCCCGATGGCGTTCCGGACAACGTGAGCACCAACAGCTCCGAACGCGGCGGACGCTCCCTGGGCGACCCTCCAGGCGGCTGCGTCGGCCGCATCCGGCGTCCACGTCAGAAGTTGGGCCGGCGGCGTAGCCGGGACCAGGACGGTAAACGTCGCCTTCGGATCACGGGCGACGAGATCTTTCACGTATGCGGCGAGCTGCGCGCTGCGGGCGGTTTGGTTCGCGACGACGAGGTAGTTTGCCATCGACTGGTCACCCCAACGGGACTTGAAAGAGGGGCGGCGGACTCGGAGGCGGGCATGTTCATCGGCGACACGCCCGCCTCCCCACCTGTTGGTGGCCTATGAGACGGATTCGGAGCCGGTCGGTGACCGGATTCTCAGGGCGCCTCTTCGTATTTGAACGACAGCTTAATCTTGGCGCGGTACACCAGCACCGCGCCGTTCTCGACGTGCATATCGAGCTGCACCACCTCGGCGATGCGGAGATCGCGGAGGGTGCCAGCGGCTCGTTCCACCGCCGCCGCCGCCGCTTTCTCCCACGATTCCGTGCTCGTGCCCACGAGGCTCGACGAACTTATAGACGCTTTCAGCCATCAGGAACCTCCAACTTATAGAGTACGCCTGTAGTCAAGTGGCGACATCCTGCTGTCGGTGCCGGGAGACGGCAGGCGCTCGACGCCTTGACAGGAGGGCTATGATCCAGGAGTGACCGCGCAAAGGCGGAGCCAGGAACTCCGCCAACAGGCGAGGCCGGGTGCCCGGAGGGGTGTGATGACCGTGAAGGAACAGGTGTCGATTCGACCCGCGGAGGCGGCTGAACGCGAACAGGTTCAGAATCTCTGGGAGGCCAGCGGGCTGAGCCGTACGGCCATAGATGAGTGGGAAGCGCTCACCAATGGAGCCACGACGGCCGTGTTGGTGGCCCACGTTGGCACCGAGATCGTCGGAGCGGCGATAGCGGCCTTCGACGGATGGCGCGCCTACATCTATCACGTGGCCGTGGCCGAACGAGCACGCCGTCAGGGGATCGCGTACGACTTGATGGGCCACGCGGAGCAGTACCTGATGAGTGCGGGAGCCCGCTACGTGTATGTCATGGTGGACGGCGAGAACACCGAGGGGCTCGCCCTGGTAGGCTCTTTTGGGTACCTGCCGGAAGGCGATCTTGTGCTCGTCAAGAAACTGGCAAGCAGGCCGTAGCGTTCAGATGCCGAGTTGCCGTTCCGCCACCGGTCGATTCCGCGAGGACCGATGCACGCGCCAAATGCTCGGGTAGAGGAACGGCTGAGCGACGCTCGCCGCACCAACGGCCTCCACCCTCTGCCCCGACCTGGCCGGCCTACTGCGCTCATGACGCGGATTGTGTCCAGGCGCCGCCGTATCTATTCGCCGAGCTGTCTGAGGCCGGGATAACCGAGCTGATTGATCAGCGCTTCCTGGTGCAACATTAGCCAGCGAAGCAAGTCGCCTATCGAGACCATTCCGATCACGGTGTCGCCGACGAGCACGGGAAGGTGGCGAAACCGCCCCGACGTCATGAGTTCCATGGCCGAGGCGACGCTGGTCTCCGGCGAAGCGAACAGCAGATCCCTGGTCATGACCGTCTCGATCCGGGTCCGCCCGGGGTCCCGGCCCTCATCGACGACCCGGCGCAACACATCTCGTTCCGTGAAGATGCCGACGGCACGGCCACGCTCAATGACGACCAGTGCGCCGACGCCCTTATCGTTCATCTCGCGAACCGCTTCTCGGACCGTGTCTAGTCGTGATATGACGTAGACGTGTCTGCCCTTTTCCGCAAGCACATCGCCAAGGTGACCGTACATCGTAGCCCTCCAGAGACTCCATGAGACGGCGTTAGAACGCCGTCGTGTTCGCCGCTCTTTGGAGCAACCAGTCCGCCGCCGCCGGCGGTTGGTAGTTGACCGCGCTCGCCTTCTTCATCACTTCGATCGCTTCGTCAGAGGTCATGAGGACGCTCGTGGCGAAGCTCTTGAACGCCCCGCTCGCGGTGATCGCTACCGAGATGGCGGCGGCCGTTACGTTGTCAGGCGCTTCGACAATGGCGAAGACATCGTCGTCTCCGAACGCGAAATACAGTGCTTCGAGTCGTGCGCCAACGGACGCCAGGATCGGCCGGACGGATTCTGCCCGGTCCTCGGGCGCTTTGATCAGTCTGGACCAGGTATCCGATGTGTAGGAACCCCGGAAGAGGTATCGCGGCATGTCGTTCGCCTCCAGATGAGATTGCTGGCTTGGCCGATCTCAACTAGCTTACCCCCGGTGTCAATGGGTCCGGTGGCATTGAACATTCTCGGGTCGGCACGGCAAACCGCCGGTTGGAAATCTGAGGGTGATCCGGGTTCGTTCGTCGTCAGGTGGGCTCGCGAGGCGTCGGCGAACACGTCTTGCACTACGCGGGTACGCTTAAGGCGTGTCACGATGGCGTTCGGGGTCCCGGCGACCGGCACGATCCACACATCGAGTCTCGCCGAACAACGAAGCGGAGGGCCGCCCGCCGCCCCGGTCCACTGGCGCGTCACGTGAGCGTCGAGGCTGAGCGGCGGACTCATTGCGGCCGGCGCCCACGGGCCTGACGGCTACTACGCGGTCTGGCCGGAGCCGACGACGGCGATCACATCGACTTCGATCATGAGCCGCGGGGAGGCGAGCGCCTTCACGACGGGCAGCGTGGCGGCGGGGTGTGGGGCTTTGAGGAATTCGTCGCGGATTGCCTGCGTCTTCGGCCAGCAATCGGGATCGGTGGTGTAGACGGTCATCTTGACGATGTCCGCCATTGTCGCCCCGGCCGCTTCGAGCAGCGTCTTCACATTTTGGAACGCCCCAAGTGCCTGCTCTTCGAGCGTGGCGCCGAACGCCACCTGACCCGAACAGTAGATCGTGTCGCCGACGCGGATGGCCTGTGAGATGCCAGCCGATGGGCCGTCGAAGAGTTCGGGCGGATTGATTGCACGGATCCTGTTCAATGAAACGGTCCTTGTTCTCGCTGTCGTCTTAGGTGTAGCCGAACTCTCGCTCGACCTCGTAGATCGCATCCTCCACGATTTCGAGGCCGCGGGCGAAGATCTCTTTCGACATCACGATGGGTGGCGTGATTCGGAGGATGTGGCCGGCTGTGGCCCAGGATACCCCGTTGCGGAACGCCGTCTGGTAGACGAGGTTGCCCGCCTGCGGAAACGGCTCCCGCGTAGCCTTGTCCTTCACGAGTTCAACCGCCAGCAGGGCGCCTTTGCCCCGTACTTCGCCGACGATCTTGTGGCGCGACTGCATCTCCCGCAAAAGACCAAGTGCGTACTCCCCCAGGTCGTGGCAATGCTCGACGAGCCGCTCCTCCTTCATCAGGCGGATTGTCTCGATAATCGCGGCGCAGGCCATCGGGTTACCTCCGTAGGAGGTGGACGGGAAGGACAGGGCGAGCGCTTCCGCGTGCTCTTCACGGACGGCGATCGCGGTCACGGGGAAGCCGTTGCCCAGCCCTTTCCCGATGCACATCACGTCGGGGACCACGCCATAGTGATCGCTTGCGAACCAGGCGCCGGTGCGGCCGAAGCCCGTCGCCACCTCGTCGGCGATGAACATCATGCCGTTGCGCTGGCAGATCTCAGCCACCGCCGGGACGTACCGCTCGTCATAGACGGTGGCGCCGTTGCCGTTGGTGATGAGCTCCATCACGACGCCGGCCATCTGCCCGGGCATGTTCTGTCCGATGGATTGTTCGAGGAGACCGGCGCAGCGAAGGTCGCACGGCCCCCCCGTGCACATGGTGCAGCGATAGGCGTGACCACTGGGCACAAGAAACGATCCTGAGGGTCGTAGGCCGTTCGAAGCCTGCGCCGCGGTCACACCGGCGGCGCCGCCGGTACGCCCATGGTAGTCGTTGAAGAAGCTGACGAAGCCATGCTTGCCCGTTTTCGCGCGTGCCACCCGCATCGCGCCCTCTACCGCTTCCGTGCCGGCGCAAAAGAACGTGAACAGCTTCAGGTCTCCCGGCGTGATGCTCGCCAACGCCTCCATCGCCTCAACCTTACGCGGGTGGGCGAAGTCGTGGACGTTGTCGAGTTCTGTGGCCGCCCGCCCCACAGCCGCGGCCACAGACGGGTGCGCGTGACCGAGGTTCGTGACAACGATGCCCGAAGAGAAGTCGATGTATTCGTTGCCATCGACATCCCGTAGGACTACACCCTGGCCTGATTCGAAGGCAACCGGGTGTAGCCCGACCATGGCCGTGTAGCTCCCGCGCTGGTGCCGCTCCATACGCGCGTGCATATCGCGCGAGCGCGGCCCCGGTGACTCGGTCCTCATGCGCGGCAGCGTCGAAGCCGGCGGATTGGCCCATTCGAGCGTCGAGCCCGTGAAGGTCGCGGGCGGCGTTCCCGTGGTCATGCAGAACTCCTTGCCCGCGCCGTTCAGGCGCGGTCGAACGTGAGATGAAGGTGCTTCAGCCCGCGAAGGATAAAGCTCGGTGTGTGTGTAAAGTCGTTCCTGGCGGGCGCCACCTCGATGTTGGCCAGCCGGCTGAGCAGCGTTTCGAATCCCACCACGCCCTCCATTCGGGCGAGCGGCGCGCCAAGGCAAAAGTGGATGCCCTTTCCGAACGCCAGGTGGGTGCGCGCATTGGCGCGGAACATGTCGAACTCCTCCCCGCCCGGGAATTGATCTTCATCGGAGCAGGACGGCTCAGTCCAACATGGTCGCGGCCGGGACGCTTCTCCTGTTACAACGCGTCTGATAGTGATGTACGGGGCGGCAAACCGTCAATGGGCGAGTGTTCTGACGCATGATGGGCAAGGGCGACTTCGCTGGACGTTTGAAGCGTGACCGGAGGTCCATCGCCCTGACTTCTTACCGCACCGGAGCGTCCACCCGACACGATGAACACCGAACGCCTCCTCACGACCCCGTCCGACCTCTCAGGCGGGGACAGACGCTCTACGCCTTCCTCGCCGACAAGCGCCGCCGCTCCGGGGTCGTCGGAGTGCCTGAGCGGCTCTCGGACCGATCGTGGATTCTCGGTGAGCTGGGTGCCGAGGTCGCTGTCCTGCTCGGACTCTTCCCGACGACCGGGGAGGCCGTCGCGCACGCAGCGGCCCTGCCCTCGTTCCTTCCAGCGCGGTACCGGGCGCGGGTTATGATCACGCCGTCGCTGAAGTCCAGTGTGGCCGTGACATCGACCTCGACGGTGACCAGTTCACCATCGATCCCTACCACCGCACAGCTGAAGACACGAGCCA
>JANMTH010000220.1:0-1781 GCA_031390305.1 Thermoflexaceae bacterium | reverse complement strand
TACTACGGGCCCGCCTCAACCGCCTTCCACGCCATCCTCCGGGACTTCACGCCGCTCGTTGAACCGGCGGGTGCGGATGAAGCCTACCTCGACGTTGCCGGCTGCGAACGGCTCTTCGGTGACGGCGCGGCGATCGCGGCGAGCCTTCGCCAGCGCATCCGGGCGGAGATCGGGATCGTGGCCTCGGTCGGGGTTTCGATGAACAAGCTCGTTTCCAAGGTGGCGAGCGACGCCGCCAAGCCGGACGGCATGCTCGTCGTGCCGGCGGGCGGCGAGGCGGCGTTCCTCGCCCCTCGGAAGCTGCGGGACCTGCCGATGATCGGCCCGAAGACGGCCGAGCGGCTGGAGTCGCTGGGGCTGCACACGATCGGCGACGTGGCGGCCGTCCCGCTGAAGCTGCTGGAAGCGCGATTCGGCAACCACGGGCTGGAGCTGCACGAACGGGCGAACGGCCGCTTCGATGGGCCAGTGCTGGCCGGGCGGGGAGAGGCGAAATCGGTCAGCCGCGAGACGACCTTCGAGGTGGACGAGCCAAGCGAGGCCCGGCTCCGGGCGCTCCTCCGCGGGCAGGCCGAGCGCGTGGCGGCCGACCTCGTGAAGCAGGGCAAGGGTGCGCGGACGGTCACGCTCAAGCTCCGCTTTCCACCGTTCGAGACGCTCTCTCGCTCGATCACGAGGACGGACCCTTCGGACCTCGCGGACGTGCTGTTCGAGGCGGCCGCCGGGCTCTTCGAACGGGCCTGGGCGGAGAACGACCGGCGGCCGGTACGCCTGCTGGGAATGGGCGCGGCCAACCTCCAGCCGGTGGTTCGTCAGCTCCGTCTCGGCGAGACGCTGGAGATGGACCGTCTGGCGGAGACGGTGACGGACATTCGCGAGCGGTTCGGCGACGCCGCCGTGCTCCGCGCCGCGGAGATCGACCGGCCGCCGCCGCGCTGAGGAGACAGCGCGCGGACGTGGTTGACGTGCGTGCGGTTGCTCGCGATGATTCGAAGACTGATAGCTTTGGAAGGTTCGCGGTGACCGAGGGAGAACCACCTCTGGCGAAGATGACCTGGCTGACGCTGGGTGCGGCGAGCGAGCTGTTGGGTGTCAGCGAGTCTACCGTGCGGCGCTGGTCGGACGCGGGCGAGGTGCGTTCCTACCGGACGAACGGCGGGCACCGGAGGGTTCTGGAAGAGGACATCCGCCTTCTTCTCGCCGGTTCGGCGCCGCCCGCCGCGCGTGACAGCGACCGGATCAGCGACCTTGCGCTGGCGCGGGTGAAGCGGCGGATTGGCCGGGGGCGGCAGCAGCACGCGATGGGCGTCTTCGACGGAATCGCGCCCGAGGTGCGGGACCGGCTGCGGCTGATGGGGCGCCAGCTCGTCGACCTCTTCGCCCGCTATATCGCCTCCGATGCAAAGGGCGAGCGGTTCGCCGAGGACGCCCGCGTGATCGGCAACGAATACGGGCGGACGCTTGTCGCTTCGAACGTGGGGCTGACCGCCGCCGTTGGCACCTTCAACAGTATGCGGCGCTCGCTCGAGGAGACGGCGGCCCAGATAGCGACGGAGGCGGGCCTGACGACGGAGGACGCGGTGGAGGCGTTGGAGCAGGTTCTCCAGCTGGCGGACACGGTGCTGGAGGGGATGGCGGAGGTATACGAGGGGAAGCGGTGAGGGCGGCGGTAGGTGTCACATCACGAGCTTGTTGAACCGCTGCGTAAGCGCTGAGGTAAGATTACCGGTCTTGCGTGCTTCCACTAGTTCCTTGAGGTCATTGTCGTCGAGTGGAATCAA
>JANMTH010000209.1:0-2827 GCA_031390305.1 Thermoflexaceae bacterium | reverse complement strand
CACGCCCTGGATGAAGCGCGCGACCGGACTGGCCGGGTCGAAGCCCGCGGCCTCACCGCTGGTCGAAGGGTCGTCAGTCATCCGGGCCTCCAGGTGGATTCGCCCGGGCTCCCGGCCCCGCGCCACGCCACCATGGTACCGCCCGGCACGGTGGCCCGCTCGCGCGGCGCCTGCCAATGGGATCCGCGGTGATCAGAGCGCCGTGCCCCAACGTAAGAGCAGTACGGCCTCGGACGCCCGCGCTAGCCGCTTCGCGGTGCGACGTGGGGCGCCGCTACCGGAAACAATCCATCAAGGAGCGTCGCGTGGTCAGTCGGACAGGGCAGCGAATCTGGTTGGTGGTCGCCGTGCTGGTGGCGGCGGCGTTTCTTGGCGCGTTGCTCCAGCCCGCGGGAAGCGCGCTCGCCCATCCCCTGGGCAACTTCACGATCAATCGCTACGCCCGCGTCGAGGTCTATCGCGACACCATCCGCGTCCACTACGCGCTCGACTTCGCCGAGATCCCTACGATCCAGCTCGCCGCCGAAATTGACACCGATAGCGACGGACAGCTCTCCAGGACGGAACTGGACGGGTGGGCGAGGTCCCAGCAGGAGGCGATCCTCTCACGCATGGAGCTCTCCCTCGCGGGAACGGCACTGGGGCTGAAGCCGGTCGCACACGCGGCCGCCGTCTCAGATGGCCAGGCGGGGCTCGATATCCTCCGGCTGTCGTATGTCTTCGAAGCGCCCGCGACGGGAGACACCCTGGCGGCCGTCCGCTTCGCCGACCGCAACTACGAGGGCCGCGCGGGTTGGAGGGAGATCGTCGTTCTCCCTTCACCGGGCGCAGATCTGACGGTCGAGGCGCGCTTCCTCGAGGAGCGGAGCCAGGCCCTGACAGCCTACCCCGAGAACTCGCTCACCGGCGCACCCGCCGACCAGAGCGTCGAGTTCACCTGGCGCACGGGCAGCGGTTCGGATGCCCCGGCCGTCACCCTCGGCGCGGAGGCCGCGGCCCGTAGCGGCCGGAGCGGCTTCGCCTCGCTCCTCGACAACAACCGCTCTGCCGGGGTGATCCTCTTCAGCCTGTTGGCCGCCCTCGGCTTCGGAGCCTTGCACGCACTCGGCCCGGGACACGGCAAGAGCGTCGTCGCGGCCTACCTCGTCGGTAGCCGGGGCACCGCACGGCACGCCCTCGCCCTCGGCCTGACGGTGACCGCGACCCACACCTCGACCGTCTACCTTCTCGGCTTCGTCACCCTGGCGCTCTCCCAGTACATCGTTCCGGAGCAGCTCTACCTCTACCTTGGCGTGGCTTCGGGCGCGATGGTGGTGGCGATGGGCATCGCCCTGTTCGTTGGACGGCTGCGGGGGCTTCGGCGCGGCGGCTCCCCAGGCGGCCACCGCCACGGCCTCTTCGGCCGCGCCCACAGCCACGAACCGCACCCCCACGAGCACGGCCACGCGGCGCCGGCCGATGGCCCAGCGGTAGCCGTCGAGCCCACCCCGCGAGTCGGTTGGCGCGGGCTGCTCACGCTCGGGGTCGCTGGCGGCCTCTTGCCCTGCCCCTCCGCGATCGTCGTCATGCTGGCGGCGATTTCACTCGGACAGGTCGTCTTCGGGATGCTCCTGATCGTCGCCTTCAGCCTCGGCCTCGCCGGGGTGCTGATGGCTATCGGCCTCGCCCTCGTCTGGGGACGGCGACTCTCGGGGCGGTCACGCGTGGTTCGCGCCCTCCAGCGGCCCGGCCTGGCACGGCTCGCGGGCGTCTTCCCAGTCGTGACAGCGCTCGGCCTCACGGTCGCGGGCGCCGTCATCACCTACCAGGCCTGGAACCAGCCGGGTCTGTAGGGCCTGCGCTAACGGGCCGCGGTGCGTATTCTTCGCGGCGATGTTCAAAGGTCTCGCCGCTACGCTTGGGCTCTGGGTTGTTGGGGCCGTCCTCCTCCGGACGATTATGGTCCCGGCCCAGGTTTGCCCCGCCATCGACGCGGACGACGCAACCCTCGGCGCCCAACGGGCGGCCGACTGGATCGCACGCGTCCAGACGCCGGCCGGTACCTACCTTTACGAGTACGACAGCGAAACCGACCGCGAAGTGCCAGGCTACAACGTCGTGCGTCACGCCGGCGTGACGATGTCGCTCTATCAGCTCGCCGCCGAAGGCTACGGGGCGGAGACCCTCGCGGCGGCCGACCGTGGGCTCGCCTACATGGTCGCGAACCTCGTCGAGTACGAAGGCTGGCGCGCCTTCATCGACCCTTCGGACGGCGGCATCGAGGTGGGCGCCAGCGCCCTGATGCTCGCCGGCCTCGCCCAACGCCGCATCGCCACGAACGACGGCCAGCACGACGGCCTGATGCGCGACCTCGCCCGCTACCTGGTCGCCATGCAGCTGGCCGATGGCAGCTTCCTTCTGCGCTGGCTGCCAGAGACGGGCGAGCCGGACCCCACCCAGCGCAGCCGCTACGCCACCGGGGAGGCGTTCTGGTCGCTCACCCTGATGCACCGCTTCTTCCCGGCGGAAGGCTGGGACATGCCCTCTCGCGCCGTCGCCGACTACCTTTCGCTCTACCGCGACGAGGTCGAAGGGCTGCGATTCCCGCCCTGGGCCGACCAGTGGGCGGCCTATGGGCTCTCCGAGATGGCATCCTGGCCGCTGAACGAAGACAACGTCCGCTATGCCCGGCGGCTCTCGGAACGCTTCGGCTTCCTCATCCGAACCGAGGCCCAGCGCCGCGATTCCCGGTTCTCCGACCTGATCCACGGGCGCCGGGCACGGGCGGCGGGGTTGGGCACCTGGGTCGAAGCGCTCGATTCGCTGTGGCGGCTGGCGAGCGTCGATC
>JANMTH010000121.1:0-2294 GCA_031390305.1 Thermoflexaceae bacterium | reverse complement strand
ATGTGGTGGGCGAACGGTGTGGCGGGGGAGATGGTCATTTTACACGTCCTTCGGGTGTTTTTGGGGCCAGGAACGGGAGTATACACAGATTTTTGGCCCCGTTAGTGGTCATGGAGCGCGATTCAACGTTTCATCCGCCGATGGCGTGGGGAGGGCGTGCGCCCGTTGAGCGAGCGGGGTATCGCGGCGGAGTTGCGTTTCGTGTAGCGTTCGCGGCAACAACGCGGCGGGCCGGCCGGCGTGGAGTGTGCGACCATCGAGACGAGCGCAAAGGTTCTGATCACGGCGGGGGTACTCACCCTGGCCTACGGCTTTCTTCTGGGCTTCGCGATGGCGCGGGCGAGGATGGCGGGGCCGACCGCGCCGAAGCAGCTGGTGAACGTTCACCTCGAAGCGCTGATCCAGGGAGCCGCCCTGCTCGGCCTCTCCGTCGCCGCCAGCTTCTCGACGTTGGCGAGCGGATGGGAAGAAACGGCAGCCTGGCTCCTCGCCGCCGGGGCGGCGCTCTCGCTGGCGGGCGGGACAGTCAACTGGCTGGAGAAGGTTGAGGATGCGTTCAAGGCCCGGTCACGCGGCTTCCTGTTGCAGGCTACCGGCGGGCCGGTGAACACCGTCGGGATCTTCATCCTCGTGATCGGCGTGCTGAAGGCGCTCTGAGCCCAGAACCCTTCCTCTGCCGGGTGGCCGGACTCTGTGGTGGGCGTCAAGCCGCAGTCACCAATCGAGAATCCGAAATCGCGCGACTCGCCCTCGCGCGCGTTCGCCTGTTACAATCCGCCCGCTAAACACGTAGCTGAAAGCGCACGCCCGGGAGTCCGGGGCCGGCGCGCCAGACAATAAGGGAGACGACGCCAGATGGACCTCGGCCTTAGCGAAGAACAGGAACTGCTGAAGAACTCCGCCCGCGAATTCCTGGAGAAGGAGTGCCCGGAAGAGCACGTTCGCGCCATGGAGGAGGACGAGAAGGGCTATAGCCCGGAACTCTGGAAGAAGATGGGCGACCTTGGCTGGCACGGCCTGATGGTGCCCGAGGATCTCGGTGGCGCTGGCTTCTCGTTCCTCGACCTCTGCGTGCTCGTCGAAGAGACGGGCCGCGCTCTCCTTCCTGGGCCGTTCATCCCGAACCAGGTTTCGGCCGCAATCCTCCTGGCGGCGGCCTCGGATGAGCAGAAGAAGAAGTATCTCCCGAAGCTGGCCGATGGCAGCGCGATCTTCACCTACGCCTATACCGAGCCGAGCGGCCGGTGGGACCGTGAGGGAGTACAGCTCAAGTCTACGAAGAGCGGCGACAACTACGTCCTCAACGGGACGAAGCTCTTCGTACCCGACGCCAACGTCGCCGACTACATTCTCGTCGCCGCCGACTTCGACGCGAACGGCGGGCGCGTCTTCATCGTGCCGCGCTCGGCCGCCCAGATCACCGTCCTGAAGACGATCGCCAGCGACAAGCAGGCGGAAGTGGTGCTGAACAACGTCACAGTGGCCGCCGCCGATAGCTTCGCGGTTTCGATCAACGCGGGCACGGAGATCCGGAACAAGGCTACGAGCCTCGAATGCGCCTACCTCGTGGGCCTGTCTCAACGGGACTTCGAGATCTCGGTGAACTACGCCAAGGAACGCGTCCAGTTCGGCCGGCCAATTGGCTCGTTCCAGGCGATCCAGCACAAGGCGGCCGATATGGTGACCGATGTCGATGGCATGCGGTTCATCATGTACAAGGCCGCCTGGGCGACGAGCGAAGGCGAAGAGAGCGCCAGCATGGATGTCGCGATGGCGAAGGCCTGGTGCAGCGACGCCAGCCGCCGGGTGGTGGCCCATGGCCAGCAGATCCACGGTGGTATCGGGTTCACCAAGGACTACGTCATTCAGCTCTTCTTCCGGCGCCAGAAGCGGGCGGAGCTGTTCTGGGGGGACGCGGACTTCCACCGCGAGCGCGTCGCCCAGATGCTGGAGATCTAGTGAACTTCCGCGGCGGTTAGACGCGGAGACGCAGAGGAACCGGAGAGAGGGGGAGTGCGAAGGCGCTCCCCCTCTTGTTGTCCGCGGGCTGTGGAGATGTCGCGCCTTTCCGGCTGGTGGGGTGCACTCGGCGCCGGCCTGGTTCGGCGGCCCGCGCCCGCTGAGGGGCGCGACTACCCACGGCACTCGGCGCCTGGCCTGGTTCGGTGGCCCGCGCCCGCTGAGGGGCGCGACTACCCGCGGCCCTCGGCGCCTGGCCTGGTTCGGCGGCCCGCGCCCGCTGAGGGGTGCGACTACCCCCCGGCTCTCGGCGCCTGGCCTGGTTCGGCGGCCCG
>JANMTH010000059.1:0-4127 GCA_031390305.1 Thermoflexaceae bacterium | reverse complement strand
GCCGGTTCGTGCCGCTGGCCATCCGGCAGTGTCCGGCCGAGGCCGGTGAACCCAACGATGTCGGCCTCGCGCGCGCCAAGGCGAAGGAGACTTCGGGCGTTGCCACCGATGAGGATCGGAGGACGCACCGGCGGGCGCGGGTAGAGGTGGTGGGCGGAAATCGTGTAGTGCTCACCAGGAGCGGTGACGGGCTCGCCAGCGAAGAGCCGCTTGATGAGCGAGACGGACTCGCCGAGCCGGGCCACGCGGGTCGCGGCCGGTTCGAAGGGGAGGCCGATGGATTCGTACTCAGGCCGGGCGTGGCCGGCGCCGATGCCGAGTTCGAAACGGCCGCCGCTGAGGGCCTGGAGCGCCGCCGCCTCGCGCGCCGTCATCGCCGGGTGGCGGAGGTCGTTGTTCAGGACGAGGGTGCCAAGCCGGATGCTCGTCGTCGCCTCGGCGGCGCAGGCGAGGGCGGCGAACGGCGGGAGGAGGTCGAGGAGGTGGTCAGGCGCCGTCAGAAGGTCGAAGCCGAGGTGCTCGGCCTTGCGGGCGAAGGCGCGCAAGTCGTCTCGCGAATCCGTATGCGGGAGGGCGATGGAGAAGCGGAAGGGGCGCATCGTGGGGAGTGTACGGCCATCCCGCGGTCCTCATAGCGTATGATCGCGCGATGATGACGTTGTTGCGACGCGGGCGACCGGTCCTCTTCCTGGCAGTCCTCGTGTGTACGGCGTGCGCCCGCGGCGAGGGGCCATCTGCGGAGCTCTCTGACACTCACTACGAGGTGGCGGAAGCCGAGGCCCGCGAGGTCCTGGACCAAACAGTCGCGCTGATTCAGGCGGGACGCGTGCGAGAAGTCTGCATGAGCGGCTCATCGAGCCGGCCGATCTGCTCAGATACAGAGGTACTTGCGCGGGCGCCCGCAAATCAACCTGCGCCCACCGTCCTCAGTTCGAGGAGGCAGTTGGGCAGCGACTGTTCGGCGGATGGGCGCGTGCTCGTCATCACCGGCGTGGATGCGGTTGGTGGTTCATTCACCAGCGAGTTCCATGTCTCCCGGCTTCCGGACGGCACACTCACCTCGCGTTTCCCGGTCTACTGGTTTCACAACAGCGGGATCACGTATCCGGGTTACTGCGGCTAACGAATCGCGCCTCCGTGGACGCCGCCCCGTTAGAATGCCGCATCCGAGAGCAGCGAGGCGCCACGATGAGCAGCGGCCATGTCCCCCACGGGGCGGAGGTTCCACTCCCCACCATCCAGGAGGTGAGCGCGGGCATCTTCGCCTATATCCAGCTCGATGGGAGCTGGTTCCTGAACAACGCCGGCTGCATCGCGGGCCGCCAGAGCGCTACGCTCATCGACACGGTCGGGACGGAGGCGCGGGCGCGGGCCTGGCGGGCGGCCGTCACCTCGATCACGCGGAACCCGGTGACGGCGCTTATCAACACGCACCACCACGCCGACCATACGAACGGGAACTTCATGTTCGCGCCGGGGGCGACGATCATCGCGCACGAGAAGTGCCGGGAAGAGGTGATGGCGGCGCAATGGCCGCGGACGACGCCGCTCTTCCCGAACACGGACTTCGGGACGTGCCCGATGACGCCGCCAACGCTGACCTTCCGGGATGAGCTGACTGCCTGGGTGGATGACCTTGAGCTGCGCCTCTTCTTCATCGGCCCGGCGCACACGACGAACGATGTCGCGGTCTGGATCCCGGAACGGAAGGTGCTCTTTTCGGGCGATGTGGTGTTCAACGGAGGGACGCCGTTCGCGCTCTTCGGTTCGCTCGATGGCTGGCTGGACGCCCTGGACCGCTTCGAAGCGCTGGGCGTGGAGACGGTGGTCCCGGGCCATGGGCCGGTGAGCGGGCCAGAGGTCTTCGGGCGGGTGAGGGCCTACGTGCATTTCGTCCAGGCGGCGGCGCGGAAGGGGATGGCCGCGAATGCCGACCCGATGGAGGTGGCACGGGACCTCGACCTCGGCGAATTCGCGGGATGGGCCGACCCGGAACGGCTGGTGCCGAACCTCCACCGCGCCTACTCGGAGCTGCGTGGGGAACCGCGCGGCACGCCGCTGGACCTGGCCAGGATGTTCCAGGCGATGATCGACTTCAACGGGGGCCAGCCGCTGCGCTGCCTGGCGTGATGGGCGATCGCCTGGGGCCTTTTGGACGCGGAGAGGCGAAGTAAGGCCCGGATCTCAGTTTCCTCTGCGCCTCTGCGTCTGATTCCGCCAGGTTAGCTCAGGCCCCAGAGGTCGATCGCGGTGCCACCGACGATCTTGCGGCCGGTCTCTTCACCGACGGCGGTGAAGATGTCGCGGACCGTTTGGGCGGAGTAGCCGAGGGTGCTTTCGGGGTGCGGGTAGTCCGAAGCCCAGATCGCCTTGCCGTGGCCGACCTGGTCGATGAGCTGCATGCCCACCGGGTCTTCCTGGAAGGTGGCGTAGCAGTTCTGCCACCAGTAGTGGCTGGGCAGGTTGGCGAGCTTCGGGTTCATTTCGCTTTCGAAGTCACGGTAGATACGGTCCGCATCGAAGAGCGCGGCGGGGACCCAGTGGACGCCGCCTTCGGTGAAGACGACCTTGAGGTTGGGGTGGCGTTCGAGGATGCCGGAGAAGGTCATCAGCCCGAAGAGGCGGCGGAAGGGGGCGAACTGCTGCATCTGGAAGGTGCCGAGGGCGCCGAGGCCACGGGTGAGGACGTTTTCGCCGATGTGGAAGGAGAGCGGGTAGCCGCTCTCTTCGATCGCGTCCCAGAGCGACTCCATGCCCCGGCCGTTGTAGAAGACGCCCGGCGGGGAGGAGGGGATCTCGATCGCGTGATAGCCGAGACCGCGAAGCTCCTGGAGGTTGTCCTTCGCCTTCTCGGGCTCCCACCAGTTCAGGATGCCGACGCCGTAAAGCCGCTTCGGCGCGTACGTGCAGTAGTCGGAGAGCCACTCGTTGTAGGCCTTCATGCAGGCGTCGCGCAGTTCGAGATCCTGGAGGCCAACGAGGGAGAGGGTGCGCTGGGGAAAGATGATCTCCTTGTCCACGCCCTCAGCATCGAGATCGCGGAGCCGGACGGCGGGGTCGCGCATGCCTTCGCGGCCTTCGACGAGCATGGTGTTGAGCCCGGGGACATCGAGGCTGCGGCCCTCCGCTTCGAGGTGGCTGAAGCCGTCCTCGTCCCACCAGAGGCGGGGGGCACGGTCCTTGAGGCGGTCGGGGAGGCGCTCTTTCCAGAGGTCCTCGGTCTCCATGACGTGGCTATCGGCGGAAACGACGATCGTGCCGGCGGGCAACGGGGAGCCGAGCGGAGGGATCTCGCGTTCACGCGGCCAGGCGATCGTTGTGCCTGCCGCCGAGGGGTTCCGAACGCCGATCTCAACCATGGCCATGCCTCACCGAAAGTAGTGTGGCGAAGTCTAACAGATCCGGGAGGGGCGAGTTAGCTGGCCGTTACCGCTTTCTGCGGGAAGAGGGCCGAGACGGGGCAGGCGAAGCCGGGAACGACATCGTAGCCGTGGAGCGTGTCCTCCGCCGTGAACACCTCGGGATGGGCGTCGGAGTGATAAACGTAGACTTCGCGCGAGGAAGGGAAGATGACCCAGACCATGCGGACGCCAGCAGACAGCCAGTCGGTCACCTTGTCGCGAACGGCAGCGGCGGAATCGCCGGGGGAAACAACCTCGACAACGAGGTCGGGAGCGACGTAGAGGTAGCCCGAGTCTTCGGCCGGGGCGCGGTCGGCGCGGAGAAAGGAGATGTCGGCGCGGCGCGTGCGGAGGGGGTCGGCGGGCCAGATGCGGATGCCGAGCTCCGAGTCGCAAATCACCCCGAGCCCTGAATCCCGGACGAACGTGCCCAAAAGGACGGTGAGGATGGACGCGATTCGACTGGATATGTAGCTCACGTTTCGCTCCAGAAGGAAGCCGTCGAGGAATTCGTAATGCCCGGCCCCTTCGAAGGCGAGCGGATCCTCCAGCGCCGGAGGTAAGGTCATGGTGGGTGCGGTCATCGCGAATCTCCTGGAAAGACAGTATACCGGCTGGCAAGACCGGATGGCGGCGGCGGGCGATACTCAGGCGATGGATGGCTGGCGTTTGGTTCACCTGCTGGCGATGGCCTGGATGGGCGCGGGGTTGGGCGCGACCTACCCG
>JANMTH010000051.1:0-7267 GCA_031390305.1 Thermoflexaceae bacterium | reverse complement strand
GCCGCTTTCGGTTGTGGCGGTGGACCTGCGAAAGCGCGAGGAAGTGGTCTTCCGGAGCGGGTTCGTGACACCGGCGCTGGTAGCGGCGATGGCGATCCCGGGGCTCTTTCCGCCGGTGCGAATCGACGGGCGGACGCTGGTAGATGGCGGGCTGCTGAATCCGGTGCCAACGGGGACGGTAGCGGAAGCGGGAGCGGACGTGGTGATCGGCGTGAAACTGACATCGGGGGCGGAGGCGGTCCACGGGCCGGCGAGGCGGGGCCTGCGTAGCTGGCTGATGCCGCCGATCGTGGACACGATTCAGCAGGCGTTCGAGCTGATGCAGTGGCGAATCGTGGCGCAGGGGCATTCGGCGGGGCAGATCGCGATCGAGCCGGAGTTCAGCGGGCCAGCTGGAATGCGCGATTTCCAGCGCGGGGCGGAGTTCATCGCCTTCGGGCGGGAAGCGGCGGCGCGGTCGCGCGAAAGCATCCAGCACCATCTCCCGTGGGTGAAGTGAATGACGACCGTGAGCGATTCTGACGACGCGGGTACAGGCTCACTGGCCGAGGACCTTCGGCGGGTGAGCCTTTTCCGGGGCCTCGACGAGGCTGCGACCGACCTCCTGGCGCCGGCCTTCGTGACGCGGAAGGTGGCGGCCGGGGAGGCGGTCTTTCGCGAGGGTGACCTTGGCGACGCATTCTTCGTGGTGCGGGAAGGGACCGTGCGGGTGGTAGCGGATGGCGGCGAAGTGGCGCGGCTCGGCCCCGGGCGGTACTTCGGCGAGATGGCGTTGGTGACGGGACAGCCGCGGAACGCGAGTGTGATCGCGGACGTGGAGACGGAGCTCCTGGTACTGGGCGCGGAGGACTTCCACGGCCTGATGGGCCGCTTTCCGGCCCTGCTGACGGCCGTGGAGCGGGTGACGGAGCATCGCGCGGGCGGGGGGCGTTTCTTCGAAGATGAGGCGTACGCCGTCGATTCCCTGGTGGAAACGGGCAGGCCGGTGACGATCGGGGCGGCGAGTGGGAACGACGTCGAACTCCGGCAGGCGGGGGTCGCCGGGCGCCACGCGGAGATCCGGCGGACGGCGGATGGCCACCTGGCGGTGGTGGACCTTGGCAGCGCGACGGGGACATACCGCAACCGGGACCGGGCGGGCGATGGGGTGCGGCTGGAAGACGGGGACATTCTCTGGATCGGGGCGGCGCGGCTCTTCTACCACGACGGGGTCTTGAAGATATTCCAGCCGACGAACGGGATCCGGGTGGACGCGAGCAATCTCCGGCGAGAGGTCGATGGGAAGGTGCTGCTCCAGGACGTGAGCCTATCGATCCACCCGGCGGAGTTCGTGGCGATCGTGGGCCCCTCGGGCGCGGGCAAGACGACGCTCCTCCGTTCGCTGCTTGGCCTGGGCGCGCCGGAGGGTGGAGAGGTGAGGTACGACGGCGCCGACCTCCGGGCCACGCACGCGGAGTGGCGGCACCGGCTGGGCTACGTCCCGCAGGACGACATTCTCCATCGCGAACTGCCGGTGGAGCGGGCAATGGCCTACGCGGCGGAGCTACGGCTACCGGCGGACTATTCGGCAGCGACTCGAGAAGAGCGTGTGCGCTCCGTGATCGAGGCGCTGGGGCTGAGCGAACGGGCGGATGTGCCTATCGAGAAGCTGAGCGGAGGACAGCGGAAAAGGGTGTCGATCGGGGCGGAGCTGCTGACGAATCCGGGGCTCTTCTTCCTGGACGAGGCGACATCGGGCCTGGACCCTGGGAACGAAGCGCAGATGATGCGGCTGCTGCGGCGGCTGGCGGATGACGGGCACACGATCGTCCTGGTGACGCACGCGACCCGGAACGTGCGGTTGTGCGACCAGGTGGTGTTCCTGGGCAAGGGAGGGCACCTGGCGTTCTATGGGCCGCCGGAAGAGGCGCTTCACTACTTCGGGGTGCTGGAGTTCGACGAGATCTACGAGCGCTTGGAGGCGGAGGCCGAGCCGGGCGAGTGGGCGGAGAAGTTCCGGCGGTCCCACTGGTATAACCAGTACGTGGGCGAACGGCTGGCCGGTATCCCCGTCGCGATGGAGAGAGCGCGGAGCGGGGCGCCGAAGCGTCCGCCGGGGCGGTGGCGGCAGTTCACGATTCTCTGCAGGCGGCAGCTGGATATCCTGCTGCGGGACCGTGTGGGGCTGGCGATTCTGCTTTCGCTGGCGCCAGCGGCGGGGCTGCTCAACTTCCTCCAGTGGCCGCGGGACGTGCTCTCGTTCGAGAAGGGTGAGGTGGCGCTGGCGATGGCGATGTGCTTCCTCGCGTCGTTCATCCCGGTGCTGCTCGGGTCCATCGCCTCGGTGCGGGAGGTGGCGAAGGAGAAGGCGATCTTCGCGCGGGAACGGGCGGTGAACCTTGGCGTGCTGCCGTACGTGCTTTCGAAGGCGAGCATCGGCCTGGGGATCTCGGTCTACCACGGGCTGGCGCTTTCGCTGCTCCTGCTGGCAGCGGTGACGGTGCCGGGGGCGGATGCGGGCGACTATGTCCGCGTCGTCGTGACGATCACGCTGTTGGTTATGTCGGGAACGGTATGGGGCCTGCTCATCTCTTCGGTGAGCCCGCGTGAGGACCAGGCGTTGTTGTTCGTGATCGGCGTGGTGATGGTGCAGCTCGTGTTTTCGGGCGGGGTGCTGCCGATTAACGACCTTGGCGTGGGCGGCAAGGTTATCGCGGCGGGGACGAGCACGAACTGGGGCTTCAAGGGGTTGGCGGAGGCTACCCACGCGCGGGAGGGCGACTGTTCCGGAGAGGAGCTGGCCGGCTGCGTGCTCCCCGGATTCGGGAAGTTCGAGAGCGATGTCGAACGGAAGGTGGCGATAGAGCCGGTGAACGCGCGGTACGAGGGGGTATTCGGACACAACCTCTACGTGACGTGGGGAGCGATGGTGACGATCATGGCGGTGTGCCTGGGGCTGTTCTATGTGCGGCAGCGGAAACGGGCGGCGGGGTAGCACGGCTCCAACGTGACTTCCGGGGCCGTGGCGTCGCGCCCTCATCCCCCAACCCCTTCTCCCAACGCGCTGGGGGAAGGGGAGCAGTGCGATAGCGCATTTCGCACTCTGCCCGCGGGTTCGTTGTATCGGCACTTGCGGGTGGAGAGGCGATGAAGGCCGACGGCGCGTGCGTGTGCGGCTAGGGAGGGCGGACTGTAGAATCCCGTCGCACATTCGCGTCGCAGGCTGGCGCTCCCCGGAGGTTTCATGAACACCATCGAGTTCCTCCAGATCTCGTCGGCCGTTGTCCCGGACCGCGAAGCGCTGGTTGAAATGGGCGGGAACGGCAAGCGCTACACGTACATGGAGATGTACCCGGCGGTGGTGCGTCTGGCGAACGCCCTGCAGGGGCTGGGCGTGGAGCGGGGCCAGAAGATCGCTTCCATGTCGGTGAACAGCGCGGACTACGTGATAACGTATTACGCGTGCGCGATGCTCGGGGTGACGTTCGTGCCCCTGAACTATCGGGCCAAGGACGAAGAGCTGAGCCACATGCTGAATGTCAGCCAGTGCGCGGCGGTCTTCGTATCGGAGCGGTATGTGGATCTGGTTGAGCGGATCCGCCCGAGCCTGGTCCATACCCAGCATTTCATCGCCTACGACGGGCGGGTGACGAACTATCTGAGCTACCCGGACTTAATCGAGCAGGCTGGCGACGATGAGCCGTGGGTGGAGGTGGATGACCACGACGCGACGATCATCATCTTCACGAGCGGGACGACGGCGTTGCCGAAGGGCGTTCAGCTGACCTACATGGACATGACGGCGTACGTTACGAACCAGAACCCGGCTGACCCGGAGATCCACGAGAAGGTGCTTGTTTCGGCGCCGTTCTTCCACGTCGCGGGAGCGACGACGATGATGCTGGCTATCTGGAGCGGGCGGACGCTGGTGATCCTCCCGGCGTTTACGCCGGAGGGGTGGCTGCGGGCCGTCGATCAGGAGAAGGCGACGCATTCGTTCGTGGTGCCGACGATGCTGAAGCGGATCATGGAATCGCCGGAGTTCGAGAAGTCTGACATTTCGAGCATGAAGAGCATCACCTATGGGGCGGCGCCGATGCCGTACGAGGTGGTGCGGCGGGCTTGCGATGTCTTCACGCCACTCGGTGTGGGGCTGATAAACGCCTATGGGCAGACGGAATCGACGGCGACACTGACGTTCCTGGGGCCGGAAGACCACGACCTGCGCGAGGACACTGCGGTGCGGGAGAAGCGACTGCGGTCCGTCGGCAAGCCGATGCCGGACGTGGAGATCGGGATCATGAACGAAGGGAACTCGATCCTGGCGGCGGGCAAAGAGGGCGAGATCTGCGTTCGTTCGGGGCGGGTGATGAAGGGGTACTACAAGCAGGAAGAGGAGACGCGGTCGGCGATCATCGACGGTTGGCTCCACACGGGCGACGTGGGCTACGTGGACGAAGGTGGCTACCTGTTCATCACGGGCCGGAAGAAGGACCTGATCATCCGCGGCGGGGAGAACATTTCGCCGGGCGAGATCGAAAACTGTCTGAGTTCCCACCCGGCGATCGAGGAAGCGGCGGTGATCGGGGTGCCGGACGCGGACTGGGGCGAGGTGGTGAAGGCGGTCGTGGTCTTCAAGGATGGGCAATCGGCGACGGCGCAGGAGCTGATGGAGTACGCGAAAGCGCGGCTGGCTTCGTACAAAATGCCGGCGTTCTTCGCGGCGCTGCCCGAGTTGCCGCGGAACCCGATGGGCAAGGTGCTGAAGAACGACCTGCGGAAGATCGTGGGCGGTGCGCAGAACGATGGGGTTGGGTAGAACTGACTTGAGCAAGCGGGCGTTCGTTGCCGGGCGAGGGGCCCTCACCCCCGGCCCCTCTCCCAGTGCGCTGGGCGAGGGGAGACCGTAGGACCAACCAGTAGCCGATGACGGGTATTCGGGGATGGACGGAGCGCAGGCTACGCCGGGCAAGGGAGTGCCGCATGCTATTCTTTCGGCGACGCCTGTCGATGCCGTTTCGTTCGAAAAAACCATCAACCACGATCTGGATAGCCCGCCATGGCCAGACCGAAAGCAACCGTGCGGGGCTGTTCTGCGGCCATTCTGAGACGTCGCTGACGGACCTTGGCCGGGCGCAGGCGCGAGCGCTCGGAGAGCGGCTGCGGGGGGTGCGGATAGCGGCTGTGTATACGAGTGACTTTTCGCGGGCGATGGAGACCGCGGCGTTGGCGACGTGGAACCGGCAGATCCCATCGACGCCGGACCCGGACCTGCGCGAGCTGTGGTATGGCGAGTGGGAGATGCAACGGGAGAGCGCTATCCGCAGGACCCACCCCGAGCAGTTCGGGTTGATGCGGGCGGAGGACCCGGCCTGGCACCCTCCCGGGGGGGAGAACATCGCGGCGGTGCGATTGAGGACGTTCGCGGCGCTGCGAAGGATTACGGAGCGGCACGCGCATGAGCAGGTGCTGATCGTGAGCCACGGGACGGCGATCAACTGCATGATGGCCGAAGTCCTAGGGATGGCGGACAGCCACGTGTTCCGGGTGGATGTCGCGAACTGCGGACTTTCGCGGGTGACGGCGTATGGGGATCGGATGGTGGTTTCGTTGCTGAACGATACGAGCCACCTGGCCGGCGTGACCGCGGTGGCGCGGTCGTGATCCCGATTCACGATAGCCCGAGCCGGCGGACGACGCCCTGGGTGACGTACGCGATCATCGCGGTCAACCTGATCGTGTTCGTGCGGATGCTCTCGCTTTCGACGGATACGCCAGCGACCGTGGGCGCGACACGGCAGGCGCTGGAGCGGCAAACGACGGGCGACTGCTACGGATTCGTGACGGCGCCAGCGGAGCTGGACCGTTTCTACTGCCGTTGGTCGTTCCAGCCGCGCGAGTTCCTCGATGTCGTGCGGGACCGGGCGGCGTTCCCGGGCATCGACCGTGGGCTGGTGCTGGTGACGATCGTGACATCGATCTTCCTGCACGCGGGGTGGCTGCACATCATCGGCAACATGCTCTTTCTCTGGGTCTTCGGCGACAACGTAGAAGACCGATTGGGGCATGTTGGGTTCCTGCTGTTTTACCTCGTCGGCGGGGTTATCGCTTCGCTCGTGCAGGCCTGGGTGGATACGAGCAGCCTGGTGCCGGTCGTTGGGGCGAGCGGCGCGGTCGCGGCTGTCCTTGGGGCGTATCTGATCTACTTCCCGGGGGCGACGGTGACGGCGCTGATCCCGATCCCCATCCCGATCCCGTTTCCAGTGCCCGCGGTGATCATGATCGGGCTGTGGTTCGTGCAGAACCTGCTGGCCGGGGTGGCCTCGTT
Source organism: Thermoflexaceae bacterium (assembly GCA_031390305.1). Classification (GTDB taxonomy): domain Bacteria; phylum Chloroflexota; class Dehalococcoidia; order Tepidiformales; family Tepidiformaceae; genus JANMTH01. Next base: position 960 of record JANMTH010000051.1, on the reverse strand, counting down.
GAGTTCGGTGGAAGGGCCGGATGCGGGGATCGCGTTCTTCGCGCACGTGGGCGGGTTCGTCTTCGGGGCGGTGGCGGTGGCGTTGCTCTTCCGGCATGTGGGGGAACGGGGAGCGCGAGGGCGGGCGAGGGGTTAGGGATGGCGACGGGGTAGGGGGCGGAGGCGCGAAGGTGGAAGACGAAGGCGGAGCCAACGGCAACGGCCGCATAGGACGTGAACGGTATACTCGTAGGCGCGATGACCCAACCGGCCGAAACATCGCTGCTTGCCCTGGCTGTGGCTGGCGACGCGGACGCGTTCCGTGGGCTGCTGCGTGGGGCGTTGGGCGATGTCTACCGCTTCTGTGGCGACTACACGGCGGATGCGTTGGACGCGGAGCGTGTGACGGGCCTGGCCTTCCGGCTGGCGGCGGAAGAGCTGGCGAGTATCCCGGTGGGGGCGACGTTTCGCGGTTGGGTGTTCCGCCAGGCATGGAGGGAGCTGGGGGCCAGCGATGGACGCCTGGCGGGGGTGGGACCGCTGCGCGAGTTGCGCCAGCGGTACGGCTTCGGCGGAGCCGATCTGGCGTCGATCCTTGGTGTCGGCGGGGCGAGTGGCGAGACGCTGGCGCGCCGGCTGGGCGAACCGGCGAACGGCGGCGGCGCGGAAGTCCCGCTGGATGCGGGCCTCGATGTGCGGGTTCAGCGGGAGGCGTTTCGCGGGTGGCCACCGCGGGAGGCGCGAGCGCCCGCGGCGCTCACGGGCGGTGTGGCGGCCGAGGGCGGGCGCCGCCGCTGGCTGGCCATCGGTGGCCCGATGCTTGCGGCGGCGGTCGGGTTACTGGTGGTGCTCCTGGTGGCGCCGCGCAGCCCGATCGCGCTGACGGGTAGCGACGACGGCGGCGGGACCCGTCCGGCGGCGGCGGTGGCGACCTCAACGCCGGGCGCGACGGCCACGGGAACGCGATCGGCGACGGCGACC
>JANMTH010000678.1:0-1546 GCA_031390305.1 Thermoflexaceae bacterium | reverse complement strand
GTAGTGTCGGCTGTTTCGGACTTGGTCGCCTTCCACGTCCATCGTCCAGGCGGTGACCAGCACAAACGCTTTGCCCGACGCGGGCACGGTTCCCTTGGCGGTCGAGAGTGGGCCGGTATGTGTGCCTCGCCAGGTCACTTCGAGGGCAACCGTGTTCCCGGCGACGAGCGCCTTGTTCACGACGCCGTTCACGTCGGGAAACGCGGTTTTCCAGCCTTGTAAGGCCGCGACAATCGCATCGGCGCCTTCGATCCGGCGCTGCGTACCGTATTCTTCATAGACGCTGTTCGGCGCGAGTGACTTTCTAACTCCAGGCCAGTCGCCCGCGCTATGTGCGGCCACGATGCCGCGTGCTACCTTCTCGATGCCCTGAGTATCAGCCATTTGTCGTTCCTCGCGGCTCCCGCTCGAAGCCTTCGCGAAGGCTACGCTTGCGCCGAGGCGAAGTCAACGCCACCGTCATCTGTCATGCTTTTTCACGAACGAGTACGGCCTGGCCGCCCGGGCGCAGAGCAGCGCCCGAGCCATTCCCCCAGTCTTCGCTCCGACACCTACCAGCTCACGCCTGCTACCATTCCGCGACACCCTTGGCCCCGGAGCGAACCAAATGCTGCTACGCGATGTCCCCAATCGCGCCGCTACGCTCTGGCCCGATAACACCGCGATCATCGATAGCGACGTGCGCTACACCTATCGCTCGGGAGCGCTCGCCACCACCGCCTGAGGATGGGCCAATGGCCGATAACCGCACGATCGAAATCCACCCCCTCACCGGCGAACGCTGGCCCGACCTCGAAGCCGTCTTCGGGGCGAACGGCGCCACCAGCGGCTGCTGGTGCATGTGGTTCCGCCAGACCAACGCGGACTACGAACGCGACCGCGGCGAACCCAACCGCCGGGCGCTCCGCGAGATCGTCGAAAGCGGCACCGTCCCCGGGCTCCTCGCCTACGTCGATGGCCAGCCCGCCGCCTGGGTCGCCATCGAGCCGCGCGAACGCTTCCCCCGCCTCGCCCGCTCCCGCGTCACCAAGCCGATCGATGACCAGGAGGCGTGGGCCGTCCCCTGCTTCTTCACTCACCGGAGCTTTCGCGGGCTCGGCCTCCAGGCCCAGCTTCTGGAAGCCGCCGCAGCCTGGGCGGCCGCTCACGGCGCGCGGCTCATCGAGGGTTACCCCATCGCCCCATCCGGGGAACGCGTCGATGACGCCTCCGGTTTCCACGGCTTCGCCTCCACCTTCGCCGCCCGCGGCTTCGAAGAGGTCGCCCGCCGCACGCCAACCCGGCCGATCATGCGCCGCTTCCTCCCCTGAACGAACGAGCGCCGCCCGGGGGAAAAGGGCGGCACGCTCCCCCAACTCTTCGTGTCCTTCATCTCCTTCGTGCCTTCGTGGTTCCATCCCGGCGCTCCACGCGGAAACGCAAAGTTGCAGAGGACCAAAAAACAGTAAGAAGGACGGCTCTCACCGCCTTTGGGCCTTTCGATCCTTTGCGTTTTGGTTGGCCCGCCTAACCGGGTGCGAATGGTACGATGGGCCACTATTCGTCC
>JANMTH010000006.1:0-3638 GCA_031390305.1 Thermoflexaceae bacterium | reverse complement strand
CGATGAGCCGGGGGGGTTGGGGTACGCGGCGGGGGTGGTCTATGTGGCGGACACGAACAACCATCTGGTCCGGACGGTGGAGCTGCGAACGGGGCTGGTGCGGACGCTCGCGCTGAGCAACCTTTCGGTGCTTTCCGCCGGGCCGGCACGTGTGCTCAAGGTGACGCTCGCGGGAGCACGGGTGGCGCCAGGCGGCCGGGCGCCAGGCTGTTCAGGTGGTGGCCAGCCGGCGCCTTCACCGTCAGCAGAAGGTTCGTCGCGCCCGGCGCCACCCGTGCTCCCGCGAGCGTCACCTTGAGCACACGTGCCGGCCCGGCGGAAAGCACCGAAAGGTTGCTCAGCGCGAGCGTCCGCACCAGCCCTGTTCGCAGCTCCACCGTCCGGACCAGATGGTTGTTCGTGTCCGCCACATAGACCACCCCCGCCGCGTACCCCAAACCTCCCGGCTCATCGAACTTCGCCTCTCCGCCAGCCCCATCGCCGTATCCACGTTCGCTCCCGGCCAGGGTCGTCACCTGGGCCGTCCCCGTCGTTACCGACTTCACCTTGTGGTTATACGTATCGGCCACCAGCAGCAGTTCGCCCGCGATCGCCAGCCCCTGGGCGTGCTGCAGCTTCGCCTCCTTGCCCTTCCCGTCCTCATCTCCGTAATCGAACAGCCCCGTGCCGACTAGCGTGCGCACGTCCGCTGTCCCATCGAGGTCGACCGACCGCACGGCGCTGGACTCCGGGTCTACCCAATACAGCGCGCCCCCGAGGATCCCGATTCCGCTGGGTTGCGCCAGCGTCGCCGATTTCAACCGGTCGCCGTTCTCGATGCCCTCGCGGCTCGTCCCGGCAAACACCGTCACGGTTCCCTGGTCGAGGTCGATGCTCCACACCTGGTGGACGCCGGCCATCGTCACGAACACCCTGTTGCCGGAAACCGCGACATCCCACGGCGAAGCCATCGCCGTCTTTCGCGCCTCGGTCACGCCCTGAGGCAGGCGGTCGAGCTGCTTCCCCGTCCCCGCGATCGTCGTCACCTCTCCCGAGGCCACGTCCACCGCACGCACGGCGTGGTTTCGCGTGTCCGCCACGTACAGCGTCTTCCCATCGCCCGAAAGGGCCAGCCCCTGCGGTTGCCGGAACGTCGCCTCGTTCGCGCCTCCATCGGCGAAGCCCTCTTCGCCCGTACCGATGGCGCGCCGGAGCTCCCCGCTCAGGCTCGCCACCAGGATCCGGTTGTGCCCCGAATCCGCGATGTAGAGCGTTTGGCCCTTCTCGTCGGCCAGCACCTTGCCCGGATACGAAAGCACCGTCGCGACCGTCGTCCGGTCCAGCGCCAGGCCGATGGAGGCGTCGCTCAACCGCCCCACGAACTCACGTTCCAGCAACGACGCCAGGATCGGTTGGAGCAGCGGGTAGACACCCTCGCCCGAATGCTGCCCCACCAGCTTCCCCGCCGGGTCGATCACCACCACCGTGGGCCACGCTCGAGCGCCATACCGGCCCCAGAATTCGAAGTCGGGGTCGTTCACCACCGCATGCTCGAGCCCGAAACGCCGCGCCGCTTCGACGACGCTCTCATCCTCGTGCTCCGTCGCGTACTTGCCGGAATGCACGCCGATCACCACCAGGTGGTCGCCGAACTCGGCCTCCAGCCGCTTCAAATCCGGGATGATGTGTTGGCAGTTGATGCAGCCCTGTGTCCAGAAATCGAGGACCACCACCTTGCCCGTCAGGCCAGCCAGCGTCAGCGGGCGTTCGACGTTGAACCACGTCAGCCCCGCCGGGAATTCCGGCGCGGCGTTCTTCCCCGCCCAGTTCCTGGCGGGAGTCGCGTCCGCCGAAGCGGCGTCACTCGGCGTCTCGCCATCCGCCGCCGGGCTATCGCCCGCCGATCTCCCGGAACCACCACCGCTACAGGCCACGAAGAACACCACCACCAGCAAAAAGATCGGCCATATGGCTATTCTAGCCGCACCCGGAGGCCCCACGAAGTCACGCATCATCCGATGGTAGTCGCCGCCGCCCCATGATCGTTACGGCCGCTGGTAAACGTGCCCACACCGCCGCCTGCTCCGGCAGGGATTCCGCCTTTCGCCTTTCACCTTTCACCACCCGCTATACTGGTCCGCTCATGACAACCTCCACCAACACCATCGATGGCCTCCAGGCCGAGGCCTTGTCCGCGCTCGCCGCCGCCGATGGCGAGGCCGCCATCGAGGCCTGGCGAACCCACTGGCTCGGCCGCCAGGACGGCCGCCTGACCACCCTCCTCCGTTCAATCCGCGAGCAACCAGCCGACTCCCGCGCCGCCTTCGGCGCCGCCGCAAACCAGCTCAAGCTCGCCCTCGAAGGTGCCCTCGACGGCAAGACCGGCTCTCTCCGCGATGCCGCCCTCCACGCCCTCACGACCACCGCCGCGCTCGATGTCAGCCTCCCAGGCCGCCCCCAGACGCTCGGCCGCCTTCACCCCGTCACCCAGACCATGCGCGATATCGTCAAGGCCTTCAACGAGATGGGCTTCCGCGTCGCCGAGGGCCCCGAGGTCGAATGGAGCGCCTACAACTTCGATGCCATGCGCATCCCCGACGACCACCCCGCTCGCGACATGTGGGACACCATCTGGGTCGATACGATTATCGACGGTGAACGCAAGATGCTCCTGCGCACCCACACCTCTCCCAACCAGGCACGCGTCATGGAACGCACACCTCAGCCCCCCGTCCGCGTCATCGTCCCGGGCAAGTGCTACCGCCAGGAAGCGACCGACGCCACCCACGAATGGATGCTCACCCAGGTCGAAGGCCTCGCCGTCGATGAAGGCGTCCGCATGAGCGACCTCAAGGGCACCCTCTACGAATTCGCCCGCAAAATGTTCGGCCGCGACCGCAAAATCATCTTCCACCACAGCTACTTCCCCTTCGTCGAGCCCGGCGTCGAAATGGCCATCGATTGCTTCATCTGCCGCGGCTCCGGCGCCGAATGCCGCACCTGCCACGGCACCGGCTGGATCGAGATCCTCGGCGCCGGCATGGTCCACCCCGAGATCATCGCCAACGCCGGTTACGACCCCGAACGCTACACCGGCTTCGCCTTCGGTCTCGGCGTCGAACGCGTCGCCATGCTGCGCTGGGGTATCGACGACATCCGCCACTTCTACACGAACGACCTGCGCTTCCTGTCGCAGTTCTAGAGTAGCTGCTAGCTATTGGCTGCTAGCTGCTAGTGCAATCGCGCCGCCGGAGGCTACCCGTGAGACCGTTTCAGGACCTGATCGTGTGGCAGAAGGCGCACGACCTTACGTTGCGTGTCTACGGGGTCACAGCGTCGTTCCCATCACACGAAATATATGGTCTTACTTCCCAGATGCGACGGTCTTCCGCTTCTGTCCCCACCAACATCGCAGAGGGCTCCGTCTTCGACGAGGGCCTTCAGTTCCAGAGATTCCTGGGCATCGCCCTCGGTTCCGCCACGGAACTGGAGTATCAGCTGATCCTCTCGGCCGACCTCGGCTACCTCGCCCCGGACGACTGGAAGGCCCTCGACGCAAGCCTGACCGAGGTCAAGAAGATGCTCGTCACCCTCCGCAAGCGCCAACAACACGCCAGGAGCGGCCCATAACGCCAGACCACGCACACACCGCACTAACA
>JANMTH010000003.1:0-1795 GCA_031390305.1 Thermoflexaceae bacterium | reverse complement strand
CGACCGCCCGCGAGTGGCTCGTCCGCAAGGATGGCGGGCTGAGCGAGCCGTATATCTATGTGATCGGCAAGGATGGCGTGATCTACGATCGCTTTGAAGGTCCGGTGGCGGCGAACATCATGGATGCGCCGGTGAAGGCGGTCTCCGAGGGCAGGGTCTACGCGAAGTAAGCCGGGCGCCGGCGCAGGGTGAGGACGCGGAGCGCCTGGCGGAGGTTCTGAGCGGCCGCGATCGATTCGTGCCTCCGCGCCCGCTGAGGGGCGCGCGACTATCGATGGCCTGCGGCGCTATCCTTCGCCGCATGATCTACACCGCGAACCCCACTCCAGACGGCTCCCGGCCGGTGGCCGTCGTCACTGGCGCGAGCTCCGGTATCGGCGAAGCGACGGCCCGCATGCTCGCGGCCGCCGGCTTCGAGGTTGTCGCGGGCGCCCGCCGGATGGACCGGATCGACGCGTTGGCGCGGGAGATCGGTGGCCGCGCCATTCCGCTCGATGTCCGCATCCGGGCGAGCGTCGAGGCCTTCGCCGCCCAGCTTCCACGCGTGAACATCCTCGTCAACAACGCCGGCGGCGCGTTTGGCATGGAACCGATCGCGGAATCGGACGATGACCACTGGCGGACGATGTGGGAGACGAACGTCTTCGGCCTGATGCTCGTGACGCGCGCCCTCCTGCCCGCGCTCGAAGCCTCGGGCGAGGGCCACATCGTTAACGTTGGTTCGATCGCCGGCCTGGAGTCGTACCCCGGCGGAGCCGGTTACACGAGCGTGAAGCACGCCGTCGTCGCGATCACCGAGACGCTCCGGATCGAGCTCCTCGGCAGGCCGATTCGGGTCACCGAGGTCGACCCCGGGATGGTGGAGACGGAGTTCAGCCTCGTCCGCTTCGCTGGCGACGAAGAGCGCGCCGGCAAGGTCTACGCCGGGGTCGATCCGCTGGTGGCGCACGATATCGCCGACATCATCACCTGGGCCGTGACCCGTCCGCCGCACGTGAACATCGACCATCTGCGGGTGACGCCCCTCCAGCAGGCCTCGGCGACGCTCGTCCACCGACGGACGTAGGATGGCGCCGGGTTCAGAGCCGCTCCCAGTCGCCGCGCGTCAGCCCGGCCTCCTTCAGGAGACGCCGCAGGAGACCGGTGCTGATATCGCCCGCGTGGGGGTTGGGAACGCGAATCGTTAGCGTTCCTCGCCGCATCGAACGATGCCTGGTTCCGTTGAAGGGGCCCTCGAACCCCGCCCGCTGAAGCGCCGCGATGAGGTCCTTGACGCTGATTGGCCCGAGGTGGGGCACTGTCAGGCAACTTCGGGAATGCGAAGTTCGACCTCGCCGATTGAAGGGAGGTCCAGGTGGGCGGTAATGCGGAGGAGTACCCACTCCTCCAGAACCTCGCCAAGTTCGCGCCGGCAATCATCGATCGAGACGCCCGTCGCCCAGACACCCTGGAAGTCCGGGATTCGCCCGAAGAACTCAGGGGCATCATCGAGCTGTTCGTACTCGGCCCGGGTCATTGCCGCTTCCAGGTAGGCCGCAAACATGCCCTGAGTATATCGGCAGACGGCGCACAGCGTTGGGAGTGGGACGGGATCTGGATCCCGCGCTCCTTCTCGGCCGGGTATCGCAGCCTTCCCTTCCAGTCGCGCTACGGATTCGATCAGAGTGTTCGCAACACCTGAGGCACACCGTCCCCGGGCGGGCAACGGAATCCCCAGCCCTACGGCATCCCGACCGCGCGCGTACCCTCGCTGCGCTGGTCACGGTGGCCGTCAAACTGCTCGGCCATCACTGCT
>JANMTH010000795.1:0-2602 GCA_031390305.1 Thermoflexaceae bacterium | reverse complement strand
CATATCCCGGCCCATGTAGAGGTCGTCGCGAAAGATGTCGAAGGCGTCGGGGTCGCGGAAGACGCGCTCATCGCGGTTGGCGGAGTGCATGGAGACGGAGACCGCGGCGCCCCTCGGGATGACTTCGCCGTGCCACTCGATGTCCGCCATCGCGAGCCGCGGCTCGCCGGGAACAGGGCCGGAGTGGCGCATCATCTCGGCGAACGCGCTGTCGAACAGCTCCGGATCATCGCGAACCGCCTCCCACTGCTCAGGGTGGTTCAGGAGGAGCCACCAGAGGTTCGCGATCGCCTTGTCCGTCGTTTCGCCGCCGGCCGTGAGAAGGAGGCTGACGAACGCCTTAATGTCGAGGTCGCTGAGCTTCTGGCCATCGACTTCGGCCTCGCACAGCTTGGAGATCAAATCGTCGCCTGGCTCAATCGAGCGCCGCTTCACGTAGGGGTCGATATAGGCGTGGAAGCGGCGATTCATCTCGACGGCGTGGGCCCGGCGCACGGGCTCGGGGCCGAGGCCGGCCATGAAGGACGAGTAGCAATCGTGGAAGAAGTCGTGGTCAGCCTTCGGCAGGCCGAGGGCGTCGAGGATGACGTTCACCGGCAGGCGCGTCGTGAACTGGTGGACGAGGTCCACCTCGCCGTCCTTGCGGAAGGTTTCGATCAGGTCGGCGGCCGTCCCCGGCGCGAACTTTTCGATGAGAACGCGGGCGTTCTCTTCGATGATCGGGATGAACGCTTCGATCTTCCGGCCGACGAACTCGGGGGCGACGATGTTCCGCTTGTGGGTGTGCTCCTCGCCGTCCATGGCCGTGAGCGAAGGCCCGAAGACGACGCTGTGGGAGGACTCCATGATCGTGCTGCTCAGACGGTCGTGGTCGCGAAAGCCGGCGACGACATCGTCGTAGCGGGTGATCAGCCAGCTGTCGTTGAGCGGATTGTGGTACACCGGGTGGTTGTCCCGCAGAAAGCGGTAGACTTCCCACGGCTCGGAGTGGAAGGCCGGAGTCGCCAGCACGGCGGGATCGAAGGTCGCGGGAGAAGCCACGGGACACGCACCTCGGTTGGTGGCGCGATTCTACGTGATCGCGGCCCGAAGAGCTGGCTGTCCGGCCAGTTCTTCGAGAAGCCGGGAGACAGGTTCGGCGTCATCCGCCGCCAACACTTCGTCGGCCGCATCCAGGGCGTAGCGGTCGCTGTGGGCCATGGCTATACCGCGTCCCGCCCAGGCCAACATCGAAGCGTCGTTCACACTGTCGCCGATGGCGATCACCTCGTGGCGGTCGATCCCAAGGTCGGCGCAGAGGAGGGAGAGCGCGTGCCCCTTGTTCGCATCCGGGGCGACGGCGACGGTGACCGTCGGGAAATCGAGGAGGTGGACGTGGTCGCCGTACCGGCCCACGAGCGCGCCGTGGATGTGCCCCGCCTCTTCGACAGCGCTGATGACGCCAACACCGGTTGGCACCAGCCCCGAGCGTTCCGGGTCGGGCCGGTACTCGGGCGTGATCCCGGAGACGAAGCCGTACTGGATCGTGGCCGGGGTCTCGCGGGAGGCGATGTAGCGGAGCGGGTTGAACCACTCGTACGGCCGCTCGATGCCACGGGCGTACTCGATGATCTCGGCGGCGATCGCGAGGTCGATGGGAAGCTCGTGGGTGATCGTGCCGTCGAGAAGATGCACGGAACAGCCCTGCTGGCAGATGACCGGCGTGGTCAGACCGAGATGGCGCGCGACCCGCGCCGTCCCGGGAAACATCCGCCCCGAAGCGAGGACGACGACCACGCCCCGGGCGACGAGCGCCTGGACCGCGAGCGTCAGCCGCGGTGTGGGAAGCTCGGGGCTAGCGCTTCCTTCGGGAACGATCGTCCCATCGATATCGAGGGCGACCAGCTTCACGCCCACCGGGCCACGACCAGGCGATCGATGCCGGAAAGGTCGGGCCTGACGCTCACGCTCGCCCCCCGGCCCCGCGCGATGGCGGCCACGTCTCCGGCCTGGCCGAACCCGACTTCGAGGGCGAGAACGCGCGGCCGCAGACGGTCCGCACAGTCGTCGATCAGTCCCCGGATGGGCACGTAGCCGTCGGGACCGCCGTCGAGCGCGACGCGTGGCTCCCAGCGGCTGACTTCGGGCTCGAGGGCGTCGATCTCGTGCGCGGGGATGTACGGGAGGTTCGCCAGCACGATGTCGGCCTGGCGAAGTGGAGAGGCGAGGTCTCCACGGAGGAGCGCCGCGGACGCGCCAAGATCCCGGCGATTGCGGACGGCGACGGCGAGCGCCTCAGCACTGATATCGACGGCGACAATGCGGACGGCCGTGCCAGCTGGCAGGCAGAGCGCGACCGAGAGCGCAATGCATCCGCTGCCCGTACCGATATCGGCGACCACATCTCCATGGCGGGCCTCGGCGAGGGCCACTTCCACGAGCAACTCTGTTTCTGGCCGCGGTACGAGCACGCCCGGCCCAACCGCGAAGGGCCGGCCGAAGAATTCGCGGGCGCCGGTGATATACGCGGCGGGCTCGCGGCGGAGGCGCCTTCCGGTCATCTCCGCGAGGGCGGCCTCGCCGGCGAACTCGGCGTCCGCGAAGAAGGCGGCGCGGCTCAGCC
>JANMTH010000754.1:0-3729 GCA_031390305.1 Thermoflexaceae bacterium | reverse complement strand
TCGATGATGTAGGCGATGTGGACGCTCTGTTCGTTCAGCATGTGGGTGAAATTCACGGTGAAGCCGCCCTGCGTCATGCCCATATGCAGGCAGTTCGGGAAACCGTGGCTCTGGAAGCCGTGGAGCGTCGAAAGCTCGTTCGCCCACTTCTGCGAAAGCGTCACACCATCCCGCCCGACCACGTCGTAGCCCGCCCGGCGCGTGTACGCGGTCCCGACCTCGAACCCGGTCGCGAAGATCAGGCAGTCAAGTTCGTACTCCTTGCCCTCGAAGACGACGCCCTTCTCCGTCACGCGGTCCACGCCGCGGCCCTTCGTGTCCACCAGCTCCACGTTCGGGCGGTTGAAGGTCTGGAGGTACTCGTCGTTGAACGTCGGCCGCTTGCAGAACTGCCGGTAGTACGGCTTCAGCGCTTCGGCCGTGTTTGGGTCGTCCACCAGCGCCTGGGCGCGCGCTCTTACCTGTTCCATCTTCTCGAAGTCGGCCAGCTCCATCGCCGTGGCGACCTCTTCGTGGGTCTGGGCGCCCGCGCTCGGCCCAGCGTTGATCAATTTCCGGAAGATGTCCGTCCAGCCGTCGCCAACGAGGTCCTGTTCCTGGTAGCCGCCGCTGACGAGAGTGTTGAAGTTCTCCATCCGCGCCCGCTGCCAGCCCGGCTGCAACGAAGCGGCCCACGCCGGGTCCGTCGGCCGGTTGCCGCGGATATCGACGGACGAGGGCGTGCGCTGGAAGACGTAGAGCTGCTGTGCCGTCTCGCCCAGGAAGGGGACGCATTGCACCGCCGTCGCCCCGGTTCCGATAACGCCTACGCGCTTGTCAGTCAGCTTCGACAGCCCGCCGTAGGCGTCGCCGCCCGTATATCCGTAGTCCCAGCGGCTTGTGTGGAAGGTGTGGCCCTTGAACGTCTCGATGCCCTCGATCGCCGGCAGTTTCGGGCGGTTCAGCGGCCCGTTCGACATCACGACGAAGCGCGCGCGCATCTCGTCGCCGCGGTTCGTCACGATGATCCAGCGCTTGGCCTCGTCGTCCCAACGTACTTCCGTCACCTCCGTCTGGAAGCAGACGTCCCGGTAGAGGTCGAACTTGCGGGCGATCTTCTGGCTGTATTCGAGTATTTCGGGCGCCCGCGCGTACCGCTCAGTGGGGATGTAGCCGACGTCTTCGAGGAGGGGCAGATAGATGTAGGCCTCAATGTCGCATTGTGCGCCGGGGTAGCGGTTCCAGTACCAGGTCCCGCCGAAGTCGCTCCCCTTTTCGATGATCCGGATGTTCTCGATCCCAGCCTGGCGGAGGCGCGCGCCGGACAGTAGCCCGCCGAAGCCGCCGCCGATAATGACGACATCCACCTGGTCGGTCAGCGGCTCGCGATCCAGTGGCCCCGCATACGGGTCATCGACGAAGTGGGTGAAGTCGCCAGCGACCTGGAGGTACTGGTCGTTGCCATCGGCGCGAAGGCGGCGGTCGCGCTCTTCCCGGTACTTCTCTCGCAGGGCGTTCGGGTCGAAGGGGAGCGTCGTGGTCGTCTGGGTCATCGCGGGTCTCCGATCATCAGCGGCGGGGGTAGTTGGTACGCTACCCGCCGCCCCCCGCGCCCGCAACCGGCAGCACGGCATGCAGTTCGATGCCAACGGCTAATCGTCCGCGTCCGCCCCGCTCCCTACTGGTGCAGCGCGGCGTCCGGCGTGTCCGCCGTCACCCCTTCGGCGTAGAGGCGCGCGACCGCCGCCTCGTCCATCCCCAGCAGCTCGCGGAAGACGTAGGCGTTGTGCTCGGCGAAGCCGGGCGCGGGCATGCGGATGCCGCCGGGCGTGCGGCCGAGCTTCCAGGGTGGCGCTTCCAGCTCCCAGGTGCCGGCGTCGGGGTGCGTCGTCGGCACCCACTGCTCGCGGGCGCGGAGCTGCGGATCCGCCATCAGCTCCGGGATGGTCAACACCGCTCCGGCCGGGACGCCCGCCCGCTGGAGGACGAACATCGCCTCGTAGTGCCCGCGGGCGGCGGTCCAGCTCTCGATGATCGGGTCGAGGAGCGTTTCGTTCGCCTTGCGCGCTTCGTTCGTGGCGAAGAGCGGCTCGCTCGCCAGCTCGGGCTGCTCAATCGTCGCGCAAAGGGCGGCGAACTGGGCGTCGTCTTCGCAGGCGATCGTGATCCAGGCGTCTTCGCCCGCGCTCCGATAGCGTCCGTGCGGGGCGAACATCGGGTGGCGGTTGCCGATCGGCGGGCGCAACTCGCCGTTCATGCTGTAATCGACGATGTACTCGCCGACGAAGGCCGCGAGGTTCTCGCGCTGGGCGATCTCCACGAACATGCCCTCGCCCGTGCGATTGCGCTGGCGCACGGCCATGGCAACGGCCGCCGGGAGCGAGGTCGCGGCCATCGGGTCGCCGTAGCTGAAGCCGGTCTTCATCGGCTCGCTGCCCTCGTACCCGGAGAGCGAGACGAGCCCCGCGAGCTGTTCGACGTTCGACCCGTAGGAGACGAAGTGGCTCTCGGGGCCGGTCTTGCCGTGGCCCGGCATGGAGACATAAATGATGCGTGGGTTGACCGCCCGGACCGCTTCGTAGCCGAGGCCAAGGTTGTCCATCACGTCCGACCGGTAGTTTTCGACGATGACGTCGCTGACCGCGCAGAGGCTGAGGAGGGCCTCGCGGCCGAGCGGGTTCCGGAGGTCCAGGGCAACGCCGTACTTCCCCCGGTTGTTGTGGTTGAAGTAGGCAGAGCGGTTGTACCAGCGCTCCTCGCTCCGCGGGATCATGCCGAGGCCGCGGAGGAGGTCCCACTGCGTCGGCGATTCGACCTTGATCACTTCGGCGCCGTAGTCGCTGAGGAGGCGGGTGCCCATCGGCCCGGCCCAGACCATGGTGAGGTCGACGACGCGGAGGCCGTCCAGTGGTGGTCTCATGGCCGTGGCGCCAGCTTCGCGAGGGTCGGGGCGCCTCGCCAGGTCTCGCCGTTGTCGAGCAGCACCTGGAGCATCGTCCCGGTCTGTTCGACGATGCCGGGGATGCGGGGGCTCGTGCGGACGGCCGGGTTGCCGGGCACGACGACGCGCACACCGACCGGGAAGTCGGCGGAGGCGGCGATCTCGATCGCTTCGATGCGGCGGCCGATAGCGCGCGCGAGGAGCTGGAAGAGGGCGAAGTCATCGACCGTCCGCAGCGTTCGCAGCGCTTCCTCGCGCGGCGCCGCCTCGGCTGCCGCGCGGAGGTCGGCCGGCGGCGGGATCGCGTCTTCGCTCCCCCGTTCGAGGAAGCGCGCGACGATCTTCCGCGCTCGCGGCGAGACCTCGGCCGTCAGCTTGTGGAGCAGGACGATGTCGTCGCAGCCGTCGAAGTAGGCCATGGCGCGGGCGGTCTCTTCGCGCGGGGTCATACGGTGGCCCCTGCGAGCGACGAGGCGCCGGCGGCCGAGGGATGGTCGAGCCCGGCGACCTCGCGCAGTACCTCGGCGGTGTGCTCGCCGAGGAGGGGAGCGCGGCCAACGGACCAGCCCTCCGGGCCCATCCACCAGGGCGGACCGTAGTAGGTTGCCTCGCCCGCGACCGGGTGATCGATCCGCGTGAGGATGCCGCGGGCCTTGAGCTGGGGGCTTTCGATCACGTCCTTGATCGTGTGGACGAAGGCGATCGGGGCGCGGTTTTCGCCGGCCCGGCGGTAGAGGTCGCGCTTGGCGGCCGGAGCGAGGGTGACATAGAGCTCGGCCATCAGTTCGTCCGCGTGAAGGAGGCGGTCG
>JANMTH010000734.1:0-5706 GCA_031390305.1 Thermoflexaceae bacterium | reverse complement strand
TCCTGGTTGCCGCCGGCGTTGTTCACCATGATCGTGAGTTTGCCCATCTCCGCGACGGTGCGGGCGACGAGGTTCTCTATGCCGTCCTCCGTGAGGACATCGGTGGGTACGGCGAGGGCGCGGCGGCCGAGGGCGCGAATCTGCCTGGCCACCTCTTCGATCTCGTTCACGCGCCTGGCACCGACGACGACATTGGCGCCGGCTTCGGCGAGGGCGATCGCGATCCCGGCGCCGATGCCGCGGCCCGCGCCGGTGACACATGCAACCTGTCCATCCAATCGAAAGAGGTCGAGGACGCTCATCTGCCAACTCCTATGCGGGTGTGGGCGGGATGATGGCAGAAGACTGGCCAGGCGTCCAAGATAACCGGGCCGCCGCTAGGCGGGCGCCGCATCGATCGCGGCCCAGAGGCGCGCAACCGGGAGCTGGAATCCGGGCAGCGCCGGGGATTCCATCGCCGATTCCGCCGTCAGCCGCAGGCCGATGCGGCCCGCGTCCCAAACCTCGACCCAACGGTCGTACGGGTGAATCAGCCAGCAGACATCGACGCCACGATCGCGGTAGAGGCGGCATTTCCGCCGCAGATCCGCGACGCGCTGGTCCTTCGAAACGATTTCGATGCCTGCCGTCGGCGGTTCGAAGATCGACTCCCCGACGGTTCGGCCCGGCGCCCAGTAGGCGTAGTCGGGGAGGCGGTAGAGCCGGTCCAGGCCTTTGCTGATGTTGGTGGTCGGCGTTTGCCCGCCGTAACCACCGTGTTCGGTTCGATAGGCACGAAATGCCGCGCCAAGCTCATTGGCGGCCGTGACGTGCGCCTTCTGGGTCATATAGGGCCCGCGCTTCGCCGTCGCCACGCCGTTGGTGAACTCGTACCGGGCACCGTGAGAGAGCGTCTCCAAGTACTCGTACTCGGGCATTTCCAAGCCTGCCAACACTTTGTTCGCAGCCATGGACCGACTCTACCAGAGTCCAACGCAGTGCGAAGGCCAATGGCGAGACGGAGCGGCCATCGGCCAATGGGCAAGAGCTACATCTAGAACTCGCGCTCCTTCCACCAGGGGAAGTGGGGTGGCATGTCGGCTGTTACCTTTCCGGGGAAAGCGGGAAGCCGCTTATCGAGGAACGACGAGACGCCTTCCTTAGCGTCGTCGGTCTTGCCCATGTAGAAGATCGCCTTCGAATCGACGCGGTGAGCCGCCAGGGGATGGTCCTGGGCGGCGTTCCGCCAGAGCATCTGGCGGGACATCGCGATCGAGACGGCCGAGGTGTTGTCCGCGATCTCGCGGGCGATGGCACGGGCGGCCTCCAGCACTTCGTCCCTCGGGTGGAGGCTGCGCACGAGCCCGCCGGCAAGCGCCTCGGAGGCCGGGAAGACGCGACCGCTGTACACCCATTCGAGGGCCTGGCTCATGCCCACGGCGCGGGGCAGGAACCAGGAGCTGCAGGCCTCCATGACGATCCCGCGGCGGGCGAAGACGAATCCGAAGCGAGCGTCCTCGGCCGCGACGCGGATATCCATCGCCAGCGTCATCGTCACGCCGACGCCCACCGCCGGGCCGTTGATGGCGGCGATCACGGGCTTCCGCGACTCATAGATGCGGAGCGTGAGCAGGCCCCCGCCGTCGCGATGTTTCTCCGGGTCGTCAGTCCGGCCGCGAGTCGAGTTGTCGAAGGTCGCCGCGCCGGATGAGAGGTCGGCCCCGGCGCAAAACGCTCGCCCGCGCCCTGTGACGATCACGGCACGGACGGCGTCGTCGGCGTCGGTGCGGTCGAAGGCGTCGCACATCTCCTCGCGCATCCGGTCGGTGAAGGCGTTGAGTTTCTCCGGCCGGTCCATCGTAATCGTCGCGATCCGGTCTTCGACTTCGTAGGCGATCTGTTCGTAATCCATGGTTTGGGCGATTCCTGTTCGTGGAGTGGGGCGATTGAACCACCGATTGGGGCTGGTGGCCATTGCGCTGGGGTCATACGGGCTGCCAACGGCGATTGGCCGCCTGGCAATGCCCTCCCTGACGGTCGGGGTACTGACGGCGATACGGGTCTCGAGCCCGACCTCGGGCCTCGGATCGCGTAGACTATCCGGCATCAGGAGGCCGCCCATGACACGCATCCCCACGCGGAACGGCGCACCCGGCTTCGCCGGCGTCTACATGAATCATCCCGAGATGTGGGAGGCGTTCCGCGCCTATTACGGCACGCTCTGGGAGTACGGCGTTCTCGACCCCGTGGTGAAGGACCTCTGCCGGATCAAGTCGGCCACCCTCCACGACTGCATGTTCTGAGGGCGGGCGCGCACTGCCGCGGCGCGGCAGAACGGGCTCGACGAAGCGATGGCGGCCAAGGTAGCCGACCACATGAACAGCGACCTGCCGGAGCACGTCAAACTCGCGCTCACACTCGTCGAGAAGTGGGTGTTCGAAATGGGCCAGGTGGAGGATGCCTTCTTCGACCGCCTGCGTGAGCACTACAACGACAAGGAGATCGTCGAACTCGGGATCGCTATCGGCTACTTCGACTTTTCGCATCGCTTCAACGCTGTAATGGGCGTCACACCGGATCACGCTGGCTCGTACGACGTCGGCACGCCGACGGCCCCGGACCACATGCGTGCCCACCTGGCGGCGATGGGGCTGATGCCGCCGGTTAAGGCGGTCGCCCGGTGACGGCCACCGCTCCTTCGGCTGCCGCCGACCGGCTGGCGATTCAGGACCTGATGGTGCGCTACGCGTCCGCCCTGGATTCGCGCGACTGGGAGCTCTTTCGCCAGGTCTGGGCGCCGGATTGCGTCATCCACTACCTGCCGAACACGGTGCTGCACGGCTACGACGAGGTCCGCGACTTCTGCGACCGCGCCCTCAGCCGCTTCCGGATCACCCAGCACCTGCTCGGGAACTACGGTATCGAGCTGGATGGCGACCGTGCCCGGACAACGACATCGCTGCAGGCGACGCACGTACCGCCCGACGGCAAAGGTCCCGTCTACACGGTCTGGGGTGTGTATCGGGACGAGGTGATACGAACGGCGGACGGCTGGCGGATCCTCGAGCGCACACTCGAACCGACGATGACGAAGACGGGCTGACCGGGGTTGAGGCGGCCGAGCGGGGATTGGACGCAGAGGCGCCGAGGATTGAGAGGGATGGGCGGAACTCACCGCCGGAGGGTTATGTCGTGACCCCGAGGAGCCACTTGCCGATCATCTCGTTCACGCGGTCCGGGTGGGAGATGATGTGAACGGCCATCGCCTGGTAGTCTCGCCAGCGGCGCTCGAAGCTGCCGGATTCTCGCAGGCCGTTCCCGCCGAGCACGCGGAGCATGAGCCCCATCGCATCCCCGGTCTGGCGCAGAGAGGCGGCCGCGTGGCCGAACTGGCGCAGCTGGTCAGCCTCGGTGGGTGGCCGGGCGGCGGCGATCCGGGCGTCCGTCTCCTGCGCGCCAGCGACCCAGGTCGCGCGGGCCGCGCCCAGCAAGGCCGCCGCCTGGCCCAGGTGCAGTTGGACGTTCGGCCGCTGGGCCATGGGCACGCCGAAGATGGCCTTCCGTTGGGCCGCCTGGCCGACAGCGTCGTCGAGCCCGGCGCGGGCCAGGCCCGTAGCCTGGGCCGCCAGCCAGAGCGAGGAAATCCCCGCCCAGTCTTCACGATAGCGGTGATCGACCACGCTCCACTCCGGAAGTCGGGCGCGTGCCGCGTAATCCGGGTAGAAGCGGCGGGCCAGCGCGGCCGGCGTGCGCACGGCCGTCAGGAGCACGTCGTCGGTCGCCGAGGCGCGGACAGCGGCGCCGTCCCAGGTCGGGACGATCTCCACGCCCGGGGCAGCGAAGCGGACGAGGGTGTGGCTGGCGACCCGGCCGCCGCCATCAGGGGCGTCATGGCCGAACATGACCAGGGCCCACTCGCCGTAGCGTGCGCCGGAGGCGAAGGTCACCTTGCCGTCGAGGACCCAGCTCTCGCCATCGAGCACGCCCGTGACGCCTGTCCCCGCGCCGTTGGGGTAGGTCACCCATTCGCGCGCGGCGACTATGCCGGCGAGGAGGTGACCAGCCTCTTTGCCGAAGAGGGTGCAGTAGTGGTGGAAGACACAGAGGTGGTTCCAAAGGCACCAGGCGGTCGAGGCGCAGGCCCCGGCGATCGCCTCGAGCTCTTCGCCGCCGGCGAGGACGCTCCCGCCAACGCCGCCGAGCGACCCTGTTGCGCTGTGGCAGATCAGGTCGCTCGCCTTTATCGCGGCGATGACCGCGGGCGAGACCGACCGCGTCCGGTCGGCCTCGCCCGCCTGGGCGGCGATCAGGGGCAGGAAGGGCGAACAGACCAGGTCAGCCCGCCCGGGCAGGTACGAAGTAACGGTATCCACGGCGGTAAACCATAGGCCTGGCGCGGGTTAGACGCAGAGACGCAGAGGTTTGGAGCGTCGATCACGCCACGTCTCCTGACCTCTGCGCCTTCGCGATGCCCGGCCAGGCGTGTGGACCTATTGGCCGGGCATCGCGAAGGCATCGACGAGGATACCGACGTTGTTCGTGCTGGCGGCGAAACGGAGCTTGCGCACTTCGGCGTACTCGGGCGAGTTGTACCAGGCGAGGGCGTCTTCGCGGCTCGCGAATTCGAGCATGACGACGCGCGCGGGGTTCCAGTCGCCCTCGACGTTGGTAACGCTTTCGGTGACGACACGGGGGATGGGCTTGTACGGCCCGAGGGTTGGGCCGGCCTTCTGGCCATAGGCGGCGAGGCCGGCGGGGTCGGTGACTTCGTCCTGGGTGAAGATCATGTAGACGGCCATGCGGTGTACTCCTTCGACTTCGATACGGTCAGCGGACCCGTTGGAATGGCCCCGAGTCCGCGGTTGTCGCCGGATTCTAGCGGACTGACTCCGAATGCGGGTGAGCTGGGTGCTGGCGGCTCGGAAGGCTTCTCCGGACCGCGGGCGCCGGGTACGCTCGTGGCGCTCGACCCGGCTGAAGGATATGGCTGGTCGCCGATCTGGAGGGCTTCGTGACGATCAACAAACGCGTGATCCTGATTCGGCGGCCGGAGGGCATGCCCAAAGTAAGCGACTTCGCTGTGGAGGAGGTCCAGCTCCCGCCGATCGCCGCCGACCAGGTGCTGCTCGAGGTCTCGCACATCTCGATCGACGCCTTCATTCGAACGACCCTGGCCGAAGGGGCGTTTCACGGGACGGCCGCGCTCGGCGGGACGGTGACGGCGCTGGGCGTCGGCCGCGTGCTGGAGAGCCGCTTCGCGCCGCTCGCGGAGGGCGACTGGGTAGTTGGGCCCACGCTGGCACAGTCCCACGCGCTCATGCCCGGGGCGCTCTTCAACAAGATCGACGCCGGCGTGGCGCCACCATCGGCGTACCTGGGCATCCTGGGGATGACGACCGGACTGACCGCCTACTTCGGGATGTACGCCGTCGGCAAGGTCCAGGCGGGCGATACGGTGGTGGTCTCGGGCGCGGCCGGCGCCGTTGGCACCGTCGCATCGCAGCTGGCGAAGCTGAAGGGCGCGACCGTCATCGGGATCGCGGGCGGCCCGGCAAAGGTCAGCTACCTGGTGGACCAGATAGGGCTGGACGCCGCCATCGACTACAGGTCGGAAGATGTCGGCGGTCGCCTCGATGTCCTGGCTCTCAACGGCATCGACGTATTCTTCGATAACGTCGGGGGCGAACTCCTCGATACGGTGCTCGATCGCCTTCGAACCGGGGCGCG
>JANMTH010000651.1:0-4356 GCA_031390305.1 Thermoflexaceae bacterium | reverse complement strand
CCAGCGTCAGCAGGAGCAGCCACCGCCCGCGGCGTCGGGGCGCGGCCACGAGCGCGCCACGGTTGAGCGACGAGGTGCGAACGGTCATGGCGGCGGTCCTCCTATTGTCTTGTCAGGCCGACGGCGACGCGGCGGTGCGTGAGCTGCGTGAATGGCGTGAGGCGTACGACGTACGTCGTCCACTGCCGTTCGTCGTAGAAGCCGTTCTCGCCGGGGCAGCCCCACCGGAGCTGCGCCAACCAGATTCGAGGCGCAGCTTTCGAAGACCAGGGCGTCCCCGGCTGGCGTGAGATGGAGGTTGCGTATCGTCGTGTTATCGAACTGGCTCCCGTTCGAACCGGGCGGGCACCCAAGGTAGTCGCCGCTCGTGATCGTGGAGGCGAGATAGGTCTGGCCGCCCACCACATCGCGAATGAAGACGCTGCTCCGCCCGAAGGCGGACGTGTCGGGATCCGCGACGAAAGCAACCGTCTTCCCATCGTCGCTGACTGCCGCCGCCCGCGCAGCGGTCTGACAATCGGGGTCGCTCCCCGATTGGGCGCCGTTCGGGAGCACGCCTACAGCCGTTGATCCGCCTGTCGCCGCGTCCCGGAGCATCAGCCGGCAGTCGGCGCCTGGGGTCAGCGCCCATCGCCCGCTGCCCGCGAGGTCGTAGGGCCGGCCTTCCGTTAGCGGCAGGATCGATCCGTCGCTGAGGTTGAGGGCAAACACCGAATGGACGCCCGGGTCGCCGACAACGTGATCGACAATCACCATTCCGCTCCCGCCAAGCGCCGGAGAAGTCGTGCAGTAGTTCACTGAAGATGCGGCCTCCTTCCCTGGGCAGCCCGTCGCGGCGGGGATCGGTATCGACGAGATCGTCCCGGTTTCCAGGTTCAGAAGCACGTTCTCGCTGAGGGCGTCCCACGGATCGGGGCTGGGGCCGTTGGGAGGCGCGATCCTGTTCGGCCCGAGCGTAATGAAGAGCGTGCGGTCCGAGATGAATGACGCGTTGGTCCTCCCCAGTTCAGGCATCGAGAACCAGACCCGCCCAAACGCCGGGTGGTCCAGCGGGCTGATGCGCTGGGTGGTTCCAGCCTCTGCATCGCGAACGTAGACCGCCTGCCTCACCCGTCGCGGCTCGCCGGCGTACCACGGGTAGTTCGGATCGACGGGTGGTTGGCCTTCCCGTACGAGGTTCACCGCCTGCGAGCTGAAGACGATGTACCTGCCCGTGGTGCTCACGCCCAGCAGCAGACTCCGTGAATTGGGGACTGTGTTCGGATCCGGGAACGTGCCAGGCGGAGGAGCCGGTGGGGCGGAGAGCGAACCATCGATTCCGGCGGTCACGAGCGTCTTCGGCCCACCGGCCAGCGGTTGGGTCCAGAGCTGGCCGTCCTGGAGGAAGACGATCACCTTGCCGTCGCCCGAAAGCAGTGTCTGCGTCGCCGATGAACCGTCGACGCGCGTCTGCGAGAAGCGGTAGGCCGGCGTCCCGGAGTCTCCCGGCGCGCCCCGCAACGTCACGCCGACAGCAGCCGACGCGACGGCGGCCACCAGGAGAACCGCAAGCCAGCGCAGCCGTCGCGCAGGCCTCAGGACTTCAGAACGTCGCCCAAGCGGGCGTGGTGGGGCGGCATCACGGATGGCCATCTGCGTCCTCCCGGCCTCGTGTTGCGGGCAACGTAGCTGGCCGCGATCCGGCCCGCAATAGGCGGGAAAGGGCGTTGGCCCGGCACTCCTCGCCCGCCCGAATCTGCGGCCCAGACACAGCCGCTCTGGTCACGGAAAAGTTGCAGAGAATTTACCCGCTCAGCGCTCGTTCGCCACGATCCGGTGGTCGCCCGCCTTCGTCTCGTCCCGAACGTAATCCAGCACGGCGGCGGCGATATCCTCGGGCTGGAGCATCTTCGTCGCGGCGATGGCGGGGGCGAGCCAGGCGGCCGGCTTCTGGCCGTCGCCCGTCTTGGCGATGATCGCCGTGTCGACCATGCCCGGGAGGACGGCGTTCACCCGCACCTTCTCCGTCTCGTTCAGCATCTTGCAGCCCTGCGTAAACAGGACGACCGCCGCCTTGGTCGCGGCGTAGATGGGGTCCATCGGCATCGGGTTCAGGGCCGCGATCGAGGCGGTATTGACGACGACGCCGCCGCCGCGCTTGCGCATCCGGTGGACCGCTTCGCGCGTGCCCATGATCACCCCGGCGACGTTGATGCTGACGACGAGGTGGGCCTTTTCGAGCGAGCTATCGGGCCAGTTCGGGTCGCCGCCGTTCATGATCCCGGCGTTGTTGTGGACGATATCGACGCCGCCGTAGATCCGCTCGGTCGCGTCGAACATGGCCCGGATGCCGTCCGGCGTTGAGACATCGGCCTGGACGAAGGTGGACTTGCCGCCGGCTGCGTTGATCTGGCGGACCGTCTCGGCGCCGCCACGCGGGTCGATGTCGGCGACGATGACGGACGCGCCCTCGGCGGCCAGGGCTTTCGCCGTCGCCCGGCCGATGCCGGATGCCGCGCCCGTAACGAGAGCTACCTTGCCTGCGATGTTCACGACGTTCACCTCCTGGGGTAGGCGTGAGGCGAGAGGCCACAGGCGAGAGGGCCCGGCCTTCGCCCGGCGCCGTCCGGACTCGAATGGGCGCATTCTACGCGGCCAACGCCGCTATGGCAGCGGGGCCCGCTTCCCGTAGAATCGCGGGTATGGCCTGGTTCGCCACCGCCGACGAAACGCTGCCTTCGTTCGAAGGCTGGCTTCAGCATCGCCCCGAGCTGCGGGAGATGTACAAGCGCTTCTACGGGGCGCCGTGGGACGACCGTCTCGTTCCGCGCGACCTTCTGGAGCTCTGCCGATTGCGCATCGCCGGGCTCCACGCCTGCGAGGCCGAACTCGCCATCACCGACCCCGGCGCCGGGCTGAACGACGAGCAGCGGGCGGCGATCGGCGGCTGGGAAGGCGCGGACTGCTTCGCGCCCGCCCAGCGCGCCGCCCTCGCCCTCGCCGAGAAGATGCCCTGGCGGCACCACGAGATCGATGACGCCGAGTTCGCCGAGGCGCGCCGCCACCTCACCGACCCGGAGATCGTCGCGCTGACGGTGGCGATGGCGCTGTTCGATGCCAACTGCCGTCTGCGCATCGTCTTCGAGCTGCCGGCGTCGCCGTCGGCGGCGGTCCCTTCGGCGACGGGCCCACTGCACTAACGAGGAGCAAGCGAATGTCGACCATCCCCCGCGTCCCTTCGGCCATCCCCGGTCAACCGCCGCACTTCGGCTCGGTGATGGCACAGGCGCCAGCCGTGGCCGCCCGCTTCGGCGAGCTCTACGCGACCTTCTGGAGCAAGGGCGTCGTCGATCACCGCACGAAGGAGGTCGCCCGCATGCGCAACGCTCGGGTGACCGACTGCGGCTTCTGAACGAACGTGCGCTTCGCCGTTGCGCGAAGCGAAGGGCTCACGGAGGAGCAGGTCGAGCAGATCGCCGACGGGTACGAGTCCTCGGACCTGAGCGAGCGGGACAAGGCCGTGCTGGCGATGACGGACGCGATCATCGGCGACCCGCGCAGCCTTGGCGACGCCGCCAAGACCCGCCTGCGGGAGCAGCTCACGGACGCCGAGATCGTCGAAGTCGCGCTCGGCGTGGGGCTCTTCATGGGCCTCAGCAAGGTGTTGATCACGCTCGGCCTTGAGCCGGAGAAGATGGACACCCTGATCGCGCCGACGCCGGGCAGCGGGTGATCGGCTGTCTGCAGCTGAGCGACGGATGAACGATGGCCACCCGGCTCGGACAGTACCGCGACCACGCGGGAGCGGTCACGCCAGGCGGCCCGAGGCGGTCGACCTGTCGGACTCATCGTGAGCAGGCCCGCCCGGCATAAGAAACTCCGCTTCCTCCGCGTCTCTGAGTCCCACCCCTCAGGCGCCAGCCGGCCTCGTTTCGATTGACGGACACGATAGGACAAACTAGGATTTGGAAAGTTGGCCGGGCGTTCAGGGAAGGGCTACGCAAGCTCTCTGGCGTCCGGATCCTTAGGAGGCGCGACCCATGGTCATGGAAGCCGTTCGCAAGATGCGGACACCGACCGAAAAGGCCCCCGAGCCGGACCTTGGCAGCGAGCTTATCGCGAAGGAACGGTACACATCCCCCGAGTTCATGAAGCTCGAGTGGGACCGGATGTGGACGAAGGTTTGGAACTGCGCGGGCCGCCTTCAGGACATCCCGAACCCGGGCGACTACTTCACGACGGAGCTTGGCAAGGAGTCGTTCATCGTCGTCCGCGAGTCGCCCGGCCCCGATGGCATCCGTGTCTACTTCAACGTCTGCCTGCATCGCGGCAACCAGATCCGCAATCCCGGTTCCGGCCACGCCGAGACCTTCCAGT
>JANMTH010000640.1:0-1515 GCA_031390305.1 Thermoflexaceae bacterium | reverse complement strand
CTTCGGTACGCTCGACGAAGTGTTCGAGACGGCGACGCTCATCCAGACGGGGAAGATCCGCGACTTCCCGGTCGTCCTCGTCGGCCGTGCGTTCTGGACGCCGTTTCTCGAGTTCCTGAAGTCCGTGGTCAAAGAGAACGGCTACGTCGATTCCGCCGACGTCGAGCGGCTGACGGTCACGGATTCGGCCGAAGAGGCGGTGCGCCAGGTACACGAGGCGGCGACTCGCAAGTTCGGCTTGCGCTACATCGAACGCCCGAGGCGCCGCTGGTGGCTGTTCGAACGCTGATCGCGAGCGGGCCGAACCACAAAGACACAAAGACACGAAGCCACGAAGGTTATGGAGACGGGACGTTTCGCCTGCTACCGCCGCGCCGTCTTTCATGTTTCCAAACCGACCGTTGCCCGCGCCCGCGCTATGCTGGGGGCGATGCGCAACCTCCGTGCCGGTCTGCTCGCCCTCACGCCACTCGCGCTCCTGGCCTTCGCCGCCGCCTGTGGCGGCGGGGACGATGCGCCCGGAAGCACGGCGACAGCGGTGCCGGCGGCAAGCGCTACGACGGCTGGCGGTCAGCCGGCACAACCGCCGGCGGCCCTGGGCAACGCGACGGGGCTGCCCCAATGCGGCGAGCCAGGCCAGGCCCCCAAAGCCACAAACTTCCCGCCATCCAGCGACCCCGCGAAGGCGATCCCGCCCGAACAGCGCGACACGGTGAACGCCGTCGTCGCTGGCGCCGACTTCTACGTTGGCGCGAACAACTTCGTCTTCGGGCTCACGGATAAGCAGGACCAGCCCCAGGGCCAGGCGAAGACGCGCATCACCTTCTACGACCTTCGCACGGCCGGGAACGCGAAGCCCGTCTGCCAGGCGGAAGCCCTCCAGGGCGCCCCCGGTATCGGCCCGAAGGTCGACCACACCCACGGTAGCGGCGAAGTCCACACCCACGGCGGCGAGGACGACGACCGCGTCGGCTACTTCGTCCGCGTGAACTTCACCTACGCCGGCTTCTGGGGAATGGTTGTCGAAGCGGAGCTGAAGGACGGCACGAAGGGCGTCTCCGCCGTTCAGTTCCCTGTCCTCGAGAAGTCGGGTATCCCGGCCGCCGGCAGCGCCGCCATCAAATCCGACAACCTCACGAAGAAAGATGTGAGCAACATTCGGGAGATCGACTCGGGTACGCCGGCGAACGACATGCACGACGTGAAAATTAAGGACGCTATCGCGAAGGGACGCCCGCTCGTCGTCGTCTTTTCGACGCCGGCCTTCTGCACCTCGCGCTTCTGCGGCCCCGTGAACGAAGAGGTCGAAACGTTGCAGGCTACGTATAAGGGCAGCGTCGATTTCGTTCACATCGAGATCTGGCGAGACTTCGCGAAGCAGCAGCTGAACCCGACCGCCCGCGAGTGGCTCGTCCGCAAGGATGGCGGGCTGAGCGAGCCGTATATCTATGTGATCGGCAAGGATGGCGTGATCTACGATCGCTTTGAAGGTCCGGTGGCGGCGAACATCATGGA
>JANMTH010000627.1:0-9427 GCA_031390305.1 Thermoflexaceae bacterium | reverse complement strand
GCAGCGTCCCAGGGCAGTTCCTCAAGCAGAACACGGCCCTCGGCCAGGAAAGCCCGTATGTCCTCCAATCGGGAGAACGGCGGGCTTACCTCGGCGAAGATGACCTGATTGATGACAACCGGCCCCCGCCCCTCACAGGCGTTCAGAACGGACTCGGACCACGACCCCCAACGAGGATCGTCGGTGATGACGTCGAGCAGAATATTGCTATCGGGCATGAATCCGGCAACTTCGTCGCTCGGATCGAGAGAAGCCGGTTTAGTACTCACTTCGTAGCAACGGGCTCATCGTCTTTTCCCCGCATCAACTCCATGACCTCATCGGTCGTAAACCGGTGCGTCACGTGTGTTCGGGCCCTCCGCAGCGCGCGAACGAGGTCCCCTGGCGCGAGCGGCGGCACGGCGCAAAGGCGAAGCACCGGCCCCCGGTCGCCTTCGACGAATTCGACATCCGCCCCCGGCCCAATCCCGTACTTCCGTCGCAGTTCGATCGGAATCGTGACCTGGCCCTTGCTGGTGACGCGCATGGCTCGGCTCCCGGTAGGCGTACGGCCAGTGTAGCTCTTACGGGCCGCGCCTTCGAGTGCGGGGCTGCTGACGCCGCGCCCGCAAAGGGGCATAATCCGCCCGCTATGACCGACTACCTCGACATCCTGACCTTCAAGAAGGATCGCCACGCGATCATCCAGCTCAACCGCCCGGAGAAGATGAACGCGCTCAGCCACAACCTCCGCGCCGAACTCTTCAACGCGCTCAAGGACTTCGAGATGGACGACGACGTGCGCGTCATCATCCTCCGTGGCTCGGGACGCGCCTGGAGCGCGGGCTACGACCTCTCGGGCATCTCCAAGATCCCCGACGGGATCAGCTACGTTGACACGCGCAGCGGCCTGCCCAACGTGGGGCCGATCCATCCCGGCCAGGGCCAATGGCCCCAGCACCTCCTCAGCGGTTACTGGCAGATCTGGGAGTGCACGAAGCCGGTGATCGCCCAGGTCCACGGCTACTGCCTGGCCGGCGGCACGGAGTTGGCGACGATGTGCGACCTGATGTTCGTCGCCGAAGACGCGATCATCGGCTATCCCCCGGTGCGGGCGATGACGCCCGTCGACGTTATCTACCACCCCTGGCACATGCATCAGAAGAAGGCCCGCGAACTGCTTTACACGGGCGATAGCGTGACCGGCAAGGAAGCCGTCGAGCTTGGCTGGGCGAACCACGCCTACCCGGTCGACCAGCTGGCGGCCAAGACCGAGGCCTTCGCCGAGCGGATCGCGAACGTCGATGGTCCGATGCTCCAGATGACCAAGCGCCAGGTGAACCGCGTCTACGAGATCATGGGGATGCGTACTTCGATGCAGGTCGGCGGTGACCTCCAGACGCTTGGCGCGATGAGGCCCGGTGGCGGCGAATTCGGCCGGATCGCCCGCGAAAAGGGCCTCAAGGCGGCACTGGACTGGCGCGACAGCCCCTTCGGGGACTACGGCAGCGCCCCGGCCGACGCCACGAAGCCCGCCCACGCTCCATGGTAGAGGCGAACCAGGGCGGGCCCTGGGGTCCGGATTTCGCCTCCCGCAAGCGCTGGTTTGACGCGTTCCCGCTCCATCGCCAACTGGGGTTGACGCTGGAAGAGCAGCGCGCGGGCTACGCCCGCTGCCTCCTCAGCACGTCGCCCTTCACGCTTGGCGGTGTGGGAGGGAGCGTGCACGGCGGAATCCTGGCGGCGATCGTGGATTGCGCCATGTTGGCCGCCCTTGGCGGGCTCCTCGGCGAAGACGAGCAGCCTTCGGGGACGGCGGATCTGAACATCACTTACATGCGCCCGGCCCTCGGCGAACGCGTCTACGCCGAGGCGAACGTGATCAAGAAGGGCCGGAGCCTGGCCGTGACGGAGGTCACGATCAGCGACAGCCAGGGACGCCTCTGCGCGAAGGGCCGCACGCTCTACGCCATTCGGGCGAGGGACTGAGGCTCAGCCGCCGCTCGGGTCCGGGTTCGGGTCCGTTTCGGCGGGATCGCCATCGAAGGTCTCGTCCACGCGCTGGAGCATCTTCTCGGCGAGACGGATGACGAACGAGAGGTCCTGCGCGCCATCGAAGCTCGTCTGGATGACGCCGTGGACGATCCGTCCCGTCCGGAAGCAAACGACCGTGTCTACGGAGCGGCCGACGCTGTCGTCGATCGTCGTGATCGAGAAGCCCGTGGATTCGTCGCCGATACGCGGCACCGCGAACTCCTCAATCGGGTCTTCGCTATTGAGGAGGAGCCCGCAGAGTTCCTGGCCGGTGACCGACTTCCGCGCGCTCTCTTCGGAATCGTAGAGGGTGGACTGGGCCGTCAGTCGAAGGCCCTCCCCGAAACGGGCCGAACTCGCCGCGGTCCATCCGAAGAGCGAGACGAAGTTGCGGATGCGGCCGGCGCTATCGAGCTGTTTCTGGAGGCGGCCCACTTCCACCTCGTCCTCGCCATCTTCGGCCTTCGCCCCCGCCCACTCCGTGTTATCGAACGGCTGCGCGGCGCGAAGCCCCATACCAGCTGGCACATCCCTGACGCGAAGGGTCATGTCGCCGAGGACGTAGTCGTCGTCTCCGCGGGACGATGGAAAGCTCTGCGCTTCGTCCCGCTGGATGAACGCGACGAGGCCGACGACCAGCCCGGCGAGGACCATGATCATGAGTCCCAGGATCGGCATGATGGCGCCGTTGCCGCCCCCCTGAGGAGCACTCGCGCCGGGGTGGCCTGGCGGTTCCGCCGCGCCAGACGGCGGGCTCGCGGCCGGCTGCGCGTCAGATTGTTCGCCCTCTTTCGGGCCTGCCCACTGTTCATCCTCGGTCATCGTGCTCTCCGCAAGCCAGCGTGGTTGCTGGCCGGGTTATCGTACGGCAGAGAGCTAATGCACGCGTACCGGCGTTGGCCGTATCCTTGCCCGCACCTTGATGGAGGACGATCCCATGGCGCTCAGCGCAGACGATCACATCGCTATTCAACAGCTTTACGCCCGCTACAACCACGCTATCGATGCCGGCAAGGCAGACGCCTGGGCGGCCTGCTTCACGGCGGACGGGACGTTCGATTCGGGCCAGGGCGTCTTCACCGGCACGGAGGCCCTCGCCGGGTTCGCCAACGGCTTCCACGGGCAGATGAAGGGCAAGGCCCGCCACTGGACGAACAATCTCGTCGTCGATGGCGACGGCGGGAGCGCGACGGGAAGCTGCTACCTCCTCCTGAACCTTGGCCAGGAGCCGGGCAAGCCGCCCTCCACCCTCATCGCCGGCATCTACAACGATACGCTCGCGAACAGCGGTGGCGCGTGGAAGTTCACCGGCCGCGCTGTCCGTCCCGACTAGCTCCAACTTGAGAAAGCGAGCGTTCGTTGCCGGGCGTTGCGCCCTCACCCCCTGCCCCTCTGCCAGTGCGCTGGGCGAGGGGAGAAACCAGCCCCGAAAGCACGCGATCGAGTATCGCGGACCTTCGCGAGGTAGTACTACGCGCGGACACGGGCGGCCGCCGGGGAATGGCGCTTCGTGAAGCTCTTCGCCGTCCTCGCGATCGTTCTGGCGGTTGTCGTCTTGCTGGTGGCCGCCCTCGTCTTCCGGTCAGGCAAAGCGTCTGGTCTCTTGCGGACGCTGCGGAACGCGGCGCTGCTCTACATCGCCCTCGTGTTTGCGCTCGGAGTGTTCACCTTCCTTCGCCGCAACCTCTGACCGGGGTAGGGATCGACTGGCGCCGGGCAGGCCCGCTGGCGCGCGGTGCGGTAGGCTCCGGCGGTGCGTGTCCTCATCGCCCCTCAGGAGTTCAAAGGCAGCCTTTCGGCGGCCGATGCCGCCCGTGCCATCGCCGAGGGCATTCACCGCGTCCGCCCGGAGTGGAGGCGCGATATCCTTCCGATGTCCGACGGTGGCCCGGGCTTTATCGACGCGATGCGCGCGGCCGGCCAGTCTGATATGGCCGCCGTGGCCGTCCAGGACGCCCTTGGCAGGCGCGTCCTCGCCCGCTACCTGGTGACGCGCGACCCGCGTGTGGCGATCGTCGAAGCCGCCCAGGCGAACGGGTTGCTCCACCTTCAGCCCGAGGAGCGGGACGCCCTCCACGCCGACACGTACGGCGTCGGCGAGATCGTTCGCGACGCCGTCGCCTCGGCCCCGGAACGGCTCGTTATCGGTGTGGGCGGGAGCGCTACTACCGATGGCGGCGCCGGGATGGCCCGCGCCCTCGGCGCCCGCTTCACGGATATGGCCGGGCGTGAACTGCCGCCAGGGGGCGCCGCGCTCGCCGACCTTGCGCGCATCGACTGGCAACCCCCGGCCTGGCTCAACAGAGTCGCTGTCGTCGTCGCGACCGACGTGACGAATCCGCTGCTCGGGCCGAACGGCGCGGCGGCGGTCTACGGTCCGCAGAAGGGCGCCTCGGAGCGCGACGTCGATATCCTTGAAAACGCGCTCTGGCGTTACGCCGCCGTCGTGCGGCGCTCGCTTGCCGTCGATATCGCGACGATTCCCGGCGGGGGCGCGGCCGGTGGACTTGCCGCCGGGATGGTGGCCTTCCTCGGCGCCCGGATCGAGAGCGGCTTCGATGTGGTAGCCGGGGTGAACCGGCTGGCCGATCGCCTCGCCCTGGCCGACATCGTGATCACGGGCGAAGGCAGCTTCGACGGCCAGTCCGTCCAGGGGAAGACAACGGGCCGGATCCGCGAGCTGGCGGCGGCCGCTGGCAAGCCATGCGTCATCTTCGCGGGCCGCACAGAAGCGGAGGACGAAGGTGTGAGGACGCTCCTGAGCCTGGAACCGGACGCGGCCCGGGCGATGGCGAACGCCGCACCGCTGCTCGCGGCGCTGGCGGCGGCGTGGGCCGCCAGCGTCTAGCCTTGATGGCGCGCGCGGCAGTTCATCGAGGTCGCCAGGCTTGAGGAGGGGGAGCGGGGCAGGCCAACTCGCGATCAAATCCACGTCTCTGTTGTAGGCTGGGCGGCCGAGTCGAGTCCGATGAATCGGCAGCGCGGCCAGCGCCAGAGGGAAGATGCGGATGGACCGTCCGAATACGGCGGAGACAAGCGCAGGACAGGCCGCCGCCTTTCTCAGCGAGCACCTCCCCTCTCCAGCCACCGATGTCGCCTTCATTGGCGCTGGCGCCTGGTCCCGTTGCTTCGGCTTCCGGCAGGGAGACGATGACCTGGTGGTCCGCTTCGGAAGCCATCTGGAGGACTTCGACAAGGACCAACGAGCCGCGGGATTCGCACGCGAGGGGCTGCCGGTCCCTCGCGTACTGGAGGTCGGGAGGGCCTTCGACGGCTACTTCGCTATCTCGACCCGTGTGCACGGCGTGCCCCTGGAGAGCGTGGACGCGGCCACCTGGCGGACGATCGTCCCCTCACTCGCCGCGGCCATGG
Source organism: Thermoflexaceae bacterium (assembly GCA_031390305.1). Classification (GTDB taxonomy): domain Bacteria; phylum Chloroflexota; class Dehalococcoidia; order Tepidiformales; family Tepidiformaceae; genus JANMTH01. The sequence goes on along the minus strand of JANMTH010000627.1, from coordinate 4,042 downwards.
AAGCGATGCGTACCCTGGACCCTGGTCCGGCCCGCGGCTTTGGCCTCTGGGGCGCGGACGGCGATGCGGCGGCCGAAAGCTGGTCAGGCTACCTTCTGGAGGCCGCCAGTGACGCGCCCGAAAGGCGCACCCACGGCTGGCGGAAGCTGATCGCTCGTTCAGCCGTGGGAGAGGGCAACTTCCTCCGTGGGCTGGGCCTCCTCCAGGACCTGGATATCGATGACGTGCCGCGCTCGCTCGTCCACGCCGACCTCATCAATCGCAATGTCCTTGTCGGAGACGGCGAGATCACGGGGATTTTCGACTGGGGCTGTTCGCTCTATGGGGACCACCTCTACGAGCTGGCCTGGTTCGAATTCTGGTCACCCTGGTATCCGAACCTGGACCTATCCCTCCTGCGTGCCGAGCTCGAGCGGCGCTGGGCCGCTTCAGGCTACCTCCCGAAAGCGCGCGAACAACGCCTGATGGCCTGCTATCTCCACATCGGGCTCGACCACCTGGCCTACAACGCGTTCATCGGCGACGAGACGAACCTGATCGCCACCGCCGCGAGAATGATGTCCCTGGTGGACGGCCTTTCGTAACCGGCCCGCCGCGTCGCGCCGCTCAGCCCGCGGGCGCGTACCGGAGCAGTTGCACCCCGGTCGGAAAGCCGTGCGTCTCGACGAGGCGCAGGGCGCTGTTGACACCCTCGGGGAAGAGGCGCTTGCCCTGGCCCAGGATCACCGGGTAGACGAGGAGGCTGTATTCGTCGATCAGGCCTTCCCGTGCGAGGGTGTGGACCAGCACGCTGCTCCCATCGACGTAGATGTCCTTTCCGGGCAGCTCCTTGAGGCGGCGGACCGCCGCGGGCACGTCGCCCCTGATCAGGGTGGAGTTTCGCCAGGCCGCCGCCGAGTCGAGCGTGGTGGAGACGACGTACTTCGGGCGGTCGTTCTGAATATCGAAGAATGGGTCGCCCGCGGGCATCGGTTCGAACGCCTCGCCATGGATCTGCCAGGTCTTGCGGCCGAGGAGGAAGGCGTCGCAACTCTCCATCGCTTCCATGTAGCGGGCGCCGATGTCGTCGTGCCAGTAGGGCAACGTCCAGCCGCCCAGGGTGAAGCCGCCCTCCGTATCCTCGTCCGCGCCGCCCGGCGCCTGCATGACGCCATCGAGCGACATGAACTCGCCAACGACAATCTTTCGCATGTTTCCTCCGTCGTGGTGCCCCCGAAGGGCGAGTGATGGCGACTGGCGGGGTTACGCCAGACCAAGCCGTTCGAACTGGTCGCCGGGCGCCTCCATCTCGAGTAGCGCCTGGCGGAGGAGGTCCGCGACGTCGCCTTCGAGCGTCTCGCCGCGGCGGTTCTCGTCCTCGGCGGGGTCTAGATCGAGCCGGTAGAGGTGGTTGCCGCTGAAGCGGGTCATCGCCCAGTAGGGCACAGCGTCCCCCTTCACGAACGGCTGACGGATGACCGGGATGGTGCTCCCTGGCATCCGGTCGAGCGTCGCCCGATGGTCGGGGACGGGCAGCCGGTAGTTCGCGACGGCGTGGTAGATCGGCATCGTCGACCATCGGTTCGACCACATCGAGAGCGGGAAGTTCTCGCCCTCCGGCGCGCGGGCGTACTTGTGCGTGCCATCCGTGAGGTGCACTTCTCGTCCCCAAACGCCGGAGAGCGCCCACTCCCTCACCGATGGCGCCGTCCCTTCGATCACGGGGACGAGCGACTTCCCGTGCGTCCGGTGTTCGGGGACGACGCCGAAGATATCGCAGAGCGTGGCGTGGATATCGACGCTGGTGGTCAGGGCGTTTCGCTGGCCCGCGCCGGCGCCGGGCCACGAGACCATCAGCGGGATGTGGCCCATCGTCTCGTAGATCGGGACGCCGGGCTTGCCCCAGATGTCTTTTTCGCCCAGAAAGTGACCGTGGTCGGTGCAGACGATGATCGCCGTGTCTTGGGCGAGGCCCTGGGCGTCGATGGCCGCGACCAGCCGGCCGAACCAGTGGTCGATCATCGTGAGCTTGGCGCCGTAGCAGCTCCGCACCTGGCGAGCCTGGCGTTCGGTGAGGATGCCGCGCTTGATGCCGTCGGCCACGTAGGGCGGCCAGATCAGGTGGGGGCCGTCCCAATCGGTGTCGTAGAGCCGCATGTACTCCTCCGGCGTGTCGAAGGGCTCGTGGGGGTCGAACTCATCGATGAAAAGGAGGAAACGATCGTGGTAGCGGGCCGAGCTTTCGACCCAGCGGGCGGCGGCGGTCATCGTGCGCGGGCCGGGGAACTCCTCTTCGCCGCGAAAGTAGCCGCGAGAGTTCTCGTACGCCTGGTGGGACTGGACGAGATTGCCGGCGGCGTCCCAACGTGGGGCGCCCGCCCAGCTCGGGTCTGGACGCGTCTTCCAGGGGTCGTTTTCGTGGCCCCGTTCGTATTCCCAGGCGGCGAAATCGGTGTGGTAGTTTTCGCCACCGGATTCGAAGAGGTGGGGATGGTCGGAGACGAGCATCGTCGTGATCCCGGCTTCGCGCAGGTAGGCCGTGATCGTCCGCTCCCAGAGTTCGACGGAGCCCCAGGGACGCCAGAGGAAATCGAGCGCGCCGCAGAGGATGTCGTGGCGGGCGGGCATGCAGGGCAGCGAGCCGGCGTAGTGGCGGTTGAAGCGCAGGGAGCGTGCCGCGAAAGCGTCGAGGTGGGGCGTCGCGAACTCGGCCCCGCCATAGGACCCGAGCATCTGCCGGTTCAGGCTATCGAGGAGAACGACGATGGCGTTCTTCGGGCGGGCGGGCGGCGGCTGTTCCATGCGCAGAATTGTAGTTCGGTCGGCTCAGGGCCGCTGAGTCTTCTCACGCGCTGGGCGGTCGGACACTCGCCGGCGATGGGGTTCGGCTCGCCTGAGGCTCGCCAGGGGTCGTTAGAGTCGCGCTAACTGGGGGAGAACGTCTGAAGCCAGGAATTCGGGCACGCCCGGCGCGTACACGATGACCACCTCGTCGAGCCCGGCCTCGGAAAGCCGGCCAAGCGAATCCAGGATCTCAGACGGTCCGCCCACGATATGGCCACGCGCCTTCATGCCTTCGCGGTGGGCTGCCAGGGACAGTTTTTCGGGCGGAGGAAACATCTCCATTACGGTACGGGTCGCTTCATCAACCTCCACCTGCGTGGCGCCGATCGGGCCGATGCTGAGCATGGAATGCCTGATTTTTGCGGGGTCGCGGCCCACCGCTGCGCAGTGGTCATCAAGTATGCCCAGCTTCCTCTGATAAGCGGCCGGTGTGAGTGTTTGCGAGTTCCACTCGTCTGCGTAGCTGGCCACCAGGCGAAGAGCCCGGCGCTCGCCGCCGCCGCCGATAACGATCGGTGGCCGGCCGGCAGCCGGTTTGGGAAGCGAGTTCGCTCCATCAAGCTGGTAATAACGGCCGCTGAAGCTCGCCGGCCCGTCCGTCCACAGCAGCTTCATCACCTGGATGTACTCGTCGAGGCGGTCGAATCGCTCTCCCAGCGATCCGTAGGGCACTCCATAAGCGCGGTGCTCATCGACGCCCCAGCCCACGCCCAGGCCCAAGACGAACCGCTGGCCACTGAGGACATCGAGTTGGGCCGCCCATCGGCCCAATTCCCATGGCGGCCGGAACGCGACAGGCGTGACCAGCGATCCGAAGCGTATGGAGCTGGTTTCGTGCGCCATCAGTGTGAAGAGCAGATAGGGGTTCCACGATTCGAGCTGCGGACCGACGAAGAAGTGGTCACCAAGGTAGAACGCCGGAAATCCCAGCCGCTCTGTTTCGCGCGCCGCACCGACTATTTCATCGACGCTCATTCCCCATGGGCCTGCAACCAGTGAGATCTGCATTGAAACGGCCGCCTCGTTGTTTCCGGCGGATGCTACGTGGTCTCGCTCCCCGCGTCACTGCGGCCGGGGCTGGATGGTGAGAAGCGGGCGGCTGGTCCGTGACCGAAATTCTAGTTGGGGTCGCGGCCCACCACCGCTGAGGCCTGTCTTGACCTGTGAGCCGCCTGGCCATCGCTGCTCATGCCCGGCCCCTACCCCTCGCCGGCCTGGG
>JANMTH010000598.1:0-1713 GCA_031390305.1 Thermoflexaceae bacterium | reverse complement strand
TTCGTCGGCCGCCACGGTGATGCCGCGACGATCGAGGTGGCCCACGAGCGCCTCGCGGAGGGGCTGGAAGCCTTCGCTGGCGTCGTACTGGAGGGCGCGGGCGCCGTAGCGGGCGAGGACGCTGCCGGTCAGCTCCTCCATAAGGTCGAGGGGGAAGCTTTCGGCCGCTGGCAGCCCGCCGGCGAGGGAGACGATCCCGGGCGAGGTCGCGACCTTGAGGATCTCGCGAATGGCGCTCGCTTCCATGCGGCGGGTTCGGCTGGCGAGGAGGGGTTCGATATCCATCGCCGCAGTTTAGGCGAAATGGCCGGTTGGACCACGGCGCACCGGGCTCGGGGCCTGTTGGACGCAGAGGCGCAGAGTTCCGGAGGTTCGTTGGGGAGCGGGAACGGTCTGAATTCCGCGAACATCAGATCCGCGTGTAGCGCCACTGGTCGATGAGCGGGGTGAGGCCGTCGTACGGTTCGAGGCCGTGGAACGGGCGTGGGTCGGCATCGAAGACCATGGGCAGCCAGAGGCGGTCGCCCTCCCACATGGGCACGCCGTTGGCGAGGATGCGTTCGACGGAGACCCACTCAAGCGTGCCTTCGGGGTTGGCCGTCAGCGGCTCGCCAGTCCAGCCGGTGATGAGGAAGACGAAAGCGAACCAGCTCTCGTTGTCGCGGCCGAAGCCCGGCCAGGAGAGGGTGGCGCGGAGGGTCATGGCGGTGACTTCGATGCCCGCTTCCTCGCGGATCTCACGGATCATCCCCTCGGCCGCGTCCTCGCCGGGTTCGAGCTTGCCGCCGAGGCCGTTGTACTTGCCAAACGCGACATCGTCGGGCCGGGCGTTGCGGTGGATCATCAGGACTGACCGGCCGTCGGGCGAAAGGACGTAGCCGAGCGTGCCGAGGACGGGGGTGAAGGGCATCGGCGCAGTGTAGGGGTGCTGAGTGCTGGGTGCTGACTACGCCACCCAGGTCGTCTCAAACTGCAACGTCCTGAGCATCGCTTCTGGCATAGGTCAACCACAAAGACCCGAAGCGCACAAAGATCCTTTGTGTTCCCTTCGCGCCCTTGGTGCCTTTGTGGTTTCGGCGCCCATGCGAGTTCGCGCGCCGTACCTTGCGCCATCAGGCCTACCAGCCCTTAAACTGGGGCTCGCGCTTCTCCATGAACGCCTTCGGGCCCTCGCGCGCGTCCTCGGTCGTCTGCGCGACGAACATCGCCAGCTGGGCGATGTCGAGGTGCTCGTCGAAGGGGAGGTTGGCGCTGCGGTATACGAGCTTCTTTGCGAGCTGGATCGCCGTCGCCGGGCCTCGCGCGATCTGCTTGGCGTACTCCTTGACGCGAGGCAACAGCTCCTCGGGCTCGTAAACGGCCATCAGATAGCCGATTTCGAGCGCCTCCTGGGCGGTGATCAGCTTCCCGGTCCAGATCATGTCGAGGGCGCGCTGGGTTCCGACAATCCGCGGGAGCGTGTATGTTCCGCCGTCTCCGGGGATAAGGCCCATGCGCACGTAAGTCATGCCCATGCGGGCGTTCGAAGAGGCGAAGCGGATGTCGGCCATGCTCGCCATATCCATGCCCGCCCCGGCGGCCGCGCCGTTAATCGCGGCGATGTAAGGCTTTTCGAGCTGGATGAGAGCCCGAGGGATGGGGTGGACGCGGTCCCGAAGGGAGTGACGCCGGGTGGCCACCGTCGCCTCCGTGCGGAGGAGGCCCGTGCCTCCG
>JANMTH010000572.1:0-5109 GCA_031390305.1 Thermoflexaceae bacterium | reverse complement strand
TGACCGCGTCGCGATGCTCGACATAGGCTCGGGAGCCACCCGAGACGGTTCGGCGAGAGGAAATGACTTCCCTGCTTCAAACTCCGGGCGCCACCGACCTTCCCACACGTGCCGACGATCCGCGCCTGCAGAACTGGTATCACACCATCGAGTTGGGGAACGGTCTCGTCTCCAGGGGCGCGTACGATCACCGCACCATCGTCGACCGCTACGGCATCCCGGCGTCGTTGCGTGGAAAGACCGCCCTCGACATCGGTACTTTCGACGGCTTCTGGGCCTTCGAGCTGGAACGGCGAGGGGCCGACCGCGTGGTGGCGATCGATGTCGCCACCATCGGCGATTTCGATTGGCTGCCTTCCATCAAGGCCGGCCTCGGCGCCGCGGCCGACCGTACGTCCAACTTCCCGATGGCCCACGCCATGCGTCAATCGAAGGTGGAGCGCATGATCTGCAGCGTCTACGACCTGTCCCCCGAGAAGGTCGGCACCTTCGACGTGGTCTTCTGCGGCGACGTCCTGCTCCATCTCCAGAACCCGCTGGGCGCTCTCATCAGGATCCACGCCGTGACGAAAGAGATAGCCATCATCCAGACTTCGGTGGAAAGCGAGATCGAGAAGAAGCATGCGGATCGCCCGTGGCTCAGCTTCGGCATTCGAAAGCTGGAGAAAGTCCTTGGCGCGGAATGCACGTACTGGTACTTCTCGACGCATGCGCTCAAAGAGATGATGGAGTACGTGGGCTTCAGCGAGACAAAGGCTCAGAAGCCGTTCGGCATTCCGCCCCAGGGCGTGGCGTCGACGTCGGTCGTCGGCTACGTCCGTCCCTGAGGTTCCTTCTGTGCCGCTGACAGAAGACGCCCTTCGCCGTCGTCTCGCCACCCAGAACTGGACGGCCCATAACTTCGAGCTCCTGCCCGGCCTCCAGACCGTCCCCGCCGTGCCTCTCTTCTCCGCCAACCTGCATGTGGCGAGCATCATGAGATGGCTCGACCTGCTCTACCCCCAGGGCCTGAGGGGGCTCAGGGTTGCCGACCTGGGCAGCCTTGAAGGGGGATTCGCTCTGGCCTTTGCCCAGCGCGGCGCCGAGGTCGTGGCGCTCGAGGTCCGTCCCGAGAACATCGAGAAGTGCCTGTTGATCAAGGAGCACTTCGACCTGCCGAACCTCACCTTCGTCCAGGCGGACGTCAAGACCTTCCGTCCGGAGAAGTTCGGGATGTTCGACGTCGTGCTCGCGATGGGCATCCTGTACCACCTCGACCAACCGCCCATCTGGCTCGACCTCATGTCGCGCGCGACGAAGGGCGTGCTGGTGGTGGACACGCATTTCGCTCCTGCGGACGACCATGCGCTCGCCTTCGTGGAGCCGCGGCTGCGCGCGCTGGGGCCGGTCGAGAACCTCATGTACGGAAGCTGGCCATACCAGGGACGGTGGTTCCGTGAATACGAGACGGAGAAAGAGCGCGACAAGATGCCGTGGGCCTCGTACTCCAACCCCAGCTCCTTCTGGTTGACCAAGGGATCGCTGATCGCGTCCCTGGCCACGTTGTGCCAGTTCCCGATCGTCATGGAGGAGTTCGACCACTACGCGGACCAGTACGACCGCTTCACCCTGAGCTATCCACGCTGCATGTGCATCGCGATCAAGCCGGCGGGCGTGGCCGCCGCGCGCGGCGTGGTCGGCTAGAGGGCGTGACGCAGCTGTACATCGTGGGCCCGGACCCGCCCGGCGTCCCGGCTCCTCTACTTCGACATCAAGCCGCCCCGCGCCCTTCGGCGCGTCGGCGTCGCGGCCGAGCGTCACCGACGGCGCAGCGCGAAGCCCGTCACCGTGTCGTAGGCTCCCGTCACGCGGCATCCAGCGGCCAGGGCAAGTCCAGCCGTGCGACCCACAGCCGTGGGTAGCCGGCGGGCCGCGCGGGCTCTCGACGCGAGCGACTCGGGCTCGAAATCCAGATCGCCGCGTTCCAAGGTGAGCGACAGTCCGCAGGAGGCGATCAGACCGCGCATCGACCGGCGGGAGAAGTAGCTCAGGTGCGGTGGGCTCGTTCCGACCTGATACATCTGCTCCAGCGCCTCGGGTCGGCCCAGCTTCGAAAGGGTCACGGCCATGCCGTACAGGAAGCCCGGAACGGGGACCTTGATCACCACGAGCTCGAGCTGCGGCCCAATCGCGGCCAGGAGGCTTTCGAGAATCGCCTGGCAGCGGTCGGGAGGGAAGTGCTCGATCACATCGAGGAACGTGATCACGCGGGGGGCGAACGTGAGCCGCTCGATTGGCACGAACGACTCCTCGCGATCCGAGCGGGAGAGGATCTCGATTCCTTCGATGCCGAGCGAGCGAACGATTGAGACGGCCGTTGGCGACGCGTCGGCGCCCGCGAGCTGGGTCATTCCCTGGCGGCGGCATTCCTGCAGGAACCATCCCCGCCCGCAGCCGTAATCGAGAATCCGGTCTGCAGAGGCGACGTGGCTTCGAATCAGCGAAACGAGTTCCACGGCCTGCCGCTTTCGAGTCTGCTCGAGCGCCACCAGGAAGTCGCCCTGGTCGTACTGCGTGTGATAGTCGGTCGCGACGTCCGCCTGCAGGTGGTCGGCCACCGTATGCCCGCAGGACGGACAGCGCTGGAGGACAAGACGAGCCGAGACGGAGGTCGAGGGCAGCAGCGGTGCTCCACACAGGGGGCAGGGTCTTGCGCCGCTCTTCACCTAGGGAAGCCGGTTTGGGGGTTCTCGGAGTCCTTCGAAAGCCCACGCTCGAGGACGGGACGCAGGGAGACGTCATCGAAGACCGCCGTGCCGCCCGGCGATGAGGGCAGAAGGGAGATCCTGAGCTGCGCCGCCGCCGGCGGCGAGGTGACGTACATCTCGGCAGTGCTCTCGCCACCGTCGATGTGGAACACCTGCGTCTCACGCGCGACGAGCTCGCGATCATTGTCGAACCATCGGAGCAGGACGCTCTGGGACCTGGTTCCGAGGCCCCCGGCAGTGAACGCGAGGCGATGAAGTTGATTCGCGGAGACGGAGATCCTTTGCCTTGGGAACTGCGAACCGGTGACGTGTGCGGCTCCATTGCCCTGGCCAGGGTGGATCGACGGAGGGCCGACCCACATCCAACCAGGAGCCCTCGCATCGAAGCCACCGTTGGTGACGAGCTCGGTTCCCAGCTCGGTCGGAATCGTTTTCTCCACAAGACGCCACACTCGGGTATTGGCGCAGCCGCAGACGAGTTGGAAGTGCTGCCGAAAGTAGGGCTGAACCTCCGTCACCTTCATGAACCGTGGATCGACCGCCATCATGAACTCCGCTCCGAACGACTTGAGGCTGGCGTACAGCGCTTCGGCGTCGTCGAATCGGACATCGCTATACCGCATTGGCCCGACGACGTCGCCGATCCTCAGGCCGTCCGCGTAGTACTGCATGAACTCGTCTCCGTGCGTGTACACGCGGTACCGGCTTCCGTACTGATGATTGAGCCATTGAAAGCACCGATAGGAAGGCACACGTTGGTGGTAGAGCTCCTTCTCCCGACCCGTGACGGGCGGTGGCCCGAAGCTCAGCATCGTCCTCGCGATGCCGTAAGAGGGTTTCATGATCAGCAGGGCGGCCGCTCCAGCGATGGCGATTGCCGCCGGGTGCCGCCGCCAGCGATCCAGGGGCCTGATGAGCCAATCCACGGCGATGACGATGAGAGCGCACATCACGGGAATGACCGGCAGCAGGTACCGGAAGATCTGAACTGAGAAGAACCAGAAGATGAAGAATGCGAGTGCGACCGTTCCCAGCAGCTTCGACCTCCGGTCCCTGAACGCACCGACCAGGAACAACGGCAGGGTCAATGCCAGGACCCGTGACGGAGTCTCCGGGCCCATGAAACGGCCGCTCTCGTAGGCAAGGGCGTAGGGGAACCGGAGCACCGCTTCCAGCGTCCGCGGGCCCCCATGGCTGCGCATTTCCTCGGCCACCAGCGCGACGTCGGCGGCGTTCCAACAGGCGCGATTCGGAAAAAGGCCGCTCATGAACGGGAAGACGGGATTCCCCGTGCGATGGAAGTTGTGCAGGTACCAGGGTCCAGCCACCGATACGCAGCAGACGGTGAAGACCAGGAAGGGTCTCCAGCCGTTTCGCTTGATGGCGCGGACGAGGAGCGCCGTGCCGAGAAGGATGACCACAACGAGGGCCGGATACTTCGACGCCGCGCCAAATCCCGCGCTCGCTCCGGACAGCGCCGCCCACGCCGCTCCGTCCTTTTCCGTTTCCATCGAGTTGACGCACGCGAAGATGGCCACCGTGCAGAACAGCGACAGTCCGACGTCGATGTAGGCGGTCGCCGCGAGAGTCACGACGAGAGGGCTGCTCAACCAGAGCGCAGCCGCCCACAGGCCGGCCATCGTCGAGTAGCGGGTCCCGCACCACCCGTAAAGGAGCACGGCGACAAGCATCATGGCCGCGAACTGAACGAACTGGGCGGACAGGTCGTCCGAAACCATGAGCATCACGGTGAACAACATCTCGTTGAGCTGCGGGAACGCGCAGAAGCGCAAATATTCCGCGGGAACGATCGCGTGGCCCGTCGCGTAGAGCTTTGCCGCCGGAAGGTGATAGCTGATGGCGTCCCAGAGATGTGGGGGGTAGAGAGGCAACATCGCCAAGGGAGCGATCGCCGCGGCCGCGGAGCAGACGAACAGCACGCGGCGGACGGCCCTTTTCCTCGTCTCCCCGTTTTTCAGCTCGCGAAACCCCTCTCTCAGGGCTGACGCCATCTCGCGCCATGCTCGAACACTTCCGACGACGACGAGAATGGCGGCCAGGGCCACGACCCCGACGTAGAGAAGGTGGACCAGGCCCAGAAGAAAGATCCCGGTCCCGATGAGGCCCAGGCCGAGCGAGGCGCAGAACGCGATCTTTTCGCCCGTGGAGCGTAACTCCAGATCCCGGAGAATGGACCGCCCCAGGCCGTAGCTGACGAGGATCAGTAGGGACACGACGGCCACGTGCTGGCCCGCGAAGAGGAGTACGGTCACCTGGGCGTTTCTTGGATGTCGAGGACGATCGCCTGCAGGATGAGTTGAAAGCCCAGGATCAGGGGCAGGAGGGACAACATGATCGTCCC
>JANMTH010000555.1:0-3861 GCA_031390305.1 Thermoflexaceae bacterium | reverse complement strand
AGCTGATCGCCGACTCGATCGAACTCTGTGGCGTTGGCTACTCGTTCGATGCGGCCGTCGTCATCGTCGGCTGCGACAAGACGGCCCCGGCGGCGGCGATGGCCCTCGCCCGGCTCAACATCCCCGGGCTCATCCTCTATTCTGGTTCGATCGCTCCGGGCCGTTTCCGGGGGAAGGACGTCACCATCCAGGCCGTGTTCGAAGCGGTCGGCCAGCATGCCGCGGGCAAGCTCGACGACGCCGGGCTCGATGAGATCGAACACGCCGCCTGTCCGGGCGCGGGCGCCTGCGGGGGCCAGTTCACGGCGAACACGATGGCTACGGCGATGGAGTTCATGGGCCTTTCGCCGATGGGCAGCGCCACCGTCGGCGCGACGGACCCACGGAAGCACGATGTCGCCCGGCAGAGCGGCGAACTCGTGATGGACGTCCTCCGCCGCGGCCAGCTCCCGCTCGATATCCTCACCCGCGAGTCGTTCGAGAACGGGATCATCTGCGCCGCTTCCACTGGCGGCTCGACGAACATCGTCCTCCACCTGCTGGCGCTGGCACGGGAGGCCGGCGTGGCTCTCGATATCGATGACTTCGACGCGATCAGTGAGCGCACGCCGTTGATCGCCGACATGCTCCCCGGCGGCCGCTATGCCGCCCTCGATATGGACCGCGCGGGCGGCACGCCCCTCCTCGCGAAGCGGCTGATCGACGCTGGAAAGCTCCACGGCGAAATGATGACCGTGACCGGCCGGACGCTCGCCGAAGAGGCCGCGAACGCCGTCGAAACGCCCGGCCAGGACGTCATCGTCCCCGTCGAGACGCCCTTGAAGGCGACCGGCGGGCTCGTCATCCTGAAGGGCAACCTCGCTCCCGACGGGTGCGTGATTAAGGTTGCGGGCCACGAACGTATGCTCCACACGGGGCCGGCGCGGGTCTTCGAATGCGAAGAGGACGCGATGAAGGCCGTGACCGGTGGCGCCATCAAGCCCGGCGATGTGGTCGTCATCCGCAACGAAGGGCCGCGTGGCGGGCCGGGCATGCGCGAGATGCTCCTGGTGACGGCATCGGTCGTTGGCGCCGGTCTCGGGGACTCGGTGGCGCTGCTCACGGATGGCCGCTTTAGCGGCGCCACGCGTGGGCTGATGGCCGGGCACATCGCGCCCGAAGCGGCGGTCGGCGGCCCCATCGGCCTCGTCCACGAAGGCGACCAGCTGACGATCGACGTCCAGGGGCGGGCCCTTACGCTCCACGTCGATGAGGCGGAGCTGGCCCGCCGCCGGGAAAGCTGGAAGCCGCTGCCGCCTCGCTATACGCGCGGGGTGTTCGCCAAGTACGCGCGATCCGTCTCCAGCGCCGCGGAAGGCGCCGTGACGGGCTAACTGAAGCACAAAGACGATGGAAAGCGCCCAGAAACTCCCGTTCGAACTGCAGGCCACGGAAGTGGTCCTGCTCTTCTGCCGCCGGCACTGGGCCTTCCTCGCCTCGCAGATGACGAAGATCGTGCTGTTCGCCGCCGTACCGGTGGCTGGCCTCCTCACCATCGTTTCGATAACGGCCGGGCTGGGCAGCGGCGCGGGCAAGATCGCCTGGCTCGTAACCGCCGCCTGGCTGCTCGTCTGGGTGGTCAAGGGCTACTTCTCGTGGTACCGCTACAACCGTGACATCTGGGTGGTCACCAACCAGCGGGTGGTCGACTCTGTGAAGCGGCACTGGTTCCACCACGCGATGGCCTCGGCCGACCTCGTGGACGTCGAAGATATCGCCGTGAAGAGAGAGGGGCTCTTCGCCACGGTCTTCAAGTTCGGCGACCTCCACCTGCAGACGGCGGGCGAACGGCCGAACTTCGTCCTTTCGGGCATCCCGGACCCGGGGAGCGTTCTGGCGCTGATCGATTCGCAGCGGGACTCGGCCAGGCGTGAACTGGGGCGCATGGCGAGCCGCGACTGAGGCGGGTCGCATAGGGTAAAGACGGGAGTTGGCCCGCCCTTCGCGACGCGGTAGGGTGAGCGGATGAGACGCCGGAGCCTCCTCCTGGGCGCGCCGCTCCTGTTGGTCCCGTTCGCCACCCGGGCAGAGGGCGGCCGGGCGCCGCCGCCCCCAGGCCAGGCGCCCGCGCAGACCCTCTCGACGCGGATCGCCCTTCCGGGGCTGGCGGCCGATGGTCAACACCTTGCCGCTTCCGTCTCGGCCGCGACCGTCTTTCAGGGCGGAGCGCTGCTCGTCACCGTGACCCATGGGATCCTCGCTTCGGCGAGCGCGGGCGGGGTGAGCGTCTTCGGCCGGAACTACCTGCTGCAGCCCGCGGGCGACAGCCTCAGCGGCTTCGTCGGCTTCGGCACGGAGGACCCTCCGGGACCGGCGACGCTCTCGATCTCCGTGGAGGACGAACTGGGCAGGGAGGCGACGGAGCTCCCGATCGTGGTTCGCGCCACCGATTGGACGATCGACTACATCACCATTCCACCGCCCGAACCTCCCGACCCGGACGCGCCACCACCGCCGCCCCCTCCGCCAGAGGAAGGGCCGCTGCTGCCCGGAATCTATGCGGCCCGCACCGGACGCAGGTGGACGAATTCGTGGCAGGCGCCGGTGCCCGAACCACTCCGCGTTACGGGGTACTTCGGCGAACAACGCTCCTTCAACGGCGGGCCCGTACAGGGGCATCACGGTGGGACGGACTTCGGCGCCAACTTTGGCACGCCGATCTACGCCACGAACGCGGGCACTGTGGTGATGGCGGGGCTCTACCGAACGCGCGGGAACCTCGTGGTCGTCGACCACGGTACCGGCGTGCTGTCGCTCTACGGCCACATGGAGGCGATCGCGGTCGGTGTGGGCGATGCCGTTTCCGCGGGCGAGGTCCTCGGCCGGGTGGGCAGCACCGGGCTCTCGACGGGGGCGCATCTTCACTGGGAGCTTTCGGTTGGGGGCGTGCTCGTCGATGGGCTGCGCTGGCTGGATGGATCGCAGGGGTTTTGACAGGGCGGGTTGCCTGGGCGGATCCCGGGCGTCCGCGCCCGCTGAGGGGCGCGCCTACCTTGGTGCGCGGGTCGCGGAGCAGGCATCCGGTGGCGCGAGGAGAGCGGCTGGCGCACACTGCTTGTGATGGCGCGCACAATCCACCAGGAATGGCCGCGCCGGGCGGCTGATGCGTGTGGGGTGACCCACCGGAAGGGGCTCGCAGACCATGATCGTGGCGCAGCGTCTGGCCTTCGCGACGGCGATCATGACGGTTCTCCTGATCGGCGTGGGTGTGCTCGTCCGGGCCACGGGGTCCGGCCTGGGTTGCCCCGACTGGCCGACCTGCCACGGCGGCTTGGTCCCCCCCGGCCACCAGACGGCGCTGATCGAATTTTCGCACCGGTTCACGGCCTCGATCGTGGGGTTCATGGTGATCGGGGTCGCGATCCTGGCCTACCGCCACTTCCGCCAGGTGAAACCGATCCTCTGGGTGGCCATCGCAACCGTGCCGCTGGTCGGCTTCCAGGGGATCCTGGGGGCGATCACCGTCTGGCACGAACTGCCAGCGGCGGTCGTGGCAACCCACCTTGTGACGGCGATGATCGTCCTTGGCTGCGAACTCTTCGTCGCGTGGGCGATGTTCCGGGAGAACCAGTCCACGCGGGGCGAACGGGCGGGGCCGGAGCCGGGGAGCGCCGCGATCGGCAAGCTCGCCCTCGGCGCCATCGCCTGGCTGGCGGTGGTGATGTGGATCGGCGGCTACATGTCCGAATCGGGCGCGAGCACGGCCTGTGAGGGCTGGCCGGCCTGCAACGGCGGCATCTTCCCAGGGAGCGACGACCAGGAGATCACGCACATGGTCCACCGCTACATCGCTGGCGCGTTCGTCTTCCTGGTCGCGCCGTT